>JAYOXJ010000016.1:0-2237 GCA_038152725.1 Rhodospirillaceae bacterium | reverse complement strand
CTCGAATCCGACCTCGATGCCCGCGGCCTCGCCGACCGGCCGCTGATCGACGGCATCGACAAGGTAGATTACGGCGGGTTCGTCGATCTCGTCGAGAAGCACGACGCCGTGCACGCATGGCTTTGAGGCGCGCGTAGAAACGGTTTTGAGCAGTCGAACGATTTGAACGAGGAGTTTTGAAAATGGCGTATGAACTGAATGGCCAGACCATCGAGGCGGACGAGGAAGGCTACCTCACCGACATCAGCCAGTGGAACAAGGACCTGGCCGGTCTGATCGCCCAGGGCGAAGACATCAACATGACCGACGAGCACTGGGAAGTCGTCAACTTCCTCCGCGAGTACTACGAGGAATACCAGGTCGCGCCGGCCGTTCGCGTGCTGACCAAGGCGATCAAGAAGTCGCTCGGGCCGGACAAGGGCAACAGCGGCTATCTCTACGAGCTGTTCCCCTACGGCCCCGCCAAGCAAGCCTGCAAGATCGCCGGCTTGCCGAAGCCGACGGGCTGCGTCTGAGGAACGACTGCTGGCCGCCCCGGCGGCAATTGGATAACCGGCGACGGACGTGACCGGGCCCAGCCGACGTCCGCCGGGTCCGAAGACGGGAGGACTATGAGTTGACGACGGTGTTCGCGACCCTGCTGACCCTGGCCTTCGCCGTGCTGGTCATTGGCGTCGCGTACAAGGTCCGTCAATACTGGCGAACACCCGCGCCGTTGAAGATCGCGACCACGCCGGCGCCGACCACCACTGGGGGCGTCGTACTCCGGATGGCGCGCGAGGTCTTCCTGTTCGAAAGCCTGTTCAAGGCCAACAAATGGACCTGGGTGTTCGGCTATCTGTTCCATGCCGCGCTCGCGCTCGTTCTGCTCCGTCATCTCCGCTACTTCACCGAGCCGGTATGGGGCTGGGTCGTGCTGATCCAGCCGTTCGGTAAGTACGCCGGTTTCGCCATGGTGATCGGGCTCGCCGGGCTTTGGGCCAGGCGTTTCCTGGTCGACCGCGTGCGTTACATCTCCGCACCATCCGACCACCTGATGCTGGCGCTGTTGATCGGCATCGGGCTTTCCGGCCTCGGCATGAAGTACGTGGCGCATACCGATATCGTCCAGCTCAAGGCCTTCGCGCTCGGCCTCATGCGCCTCGAATGGCAGCCGCTGCCGAGCGATCCGCTGTTGCTGCTCCACTTGGGGCTGGTGGCGCTTCTGATGGTGGTGTTCCCGTTCTCCAAGTTGCTGCATGCGCCCGGCGTCTTCTTCAGCCCGACCCGCAATCAGGTCGACAACCCGCGCGAGCGCCGTCACCTGGCCCCCTGGGCGGCCAAGCTCGATGCCGGCCGCGCCGCCGGCAACGCCGGAAACGATTAGGCGGGGGCGGGCATGGCCGAACAGAAATTCGAAACCCCGGTTCTCGCCGAACATACCCTGGCACCGCCCGTGGTGCCGGGCGCCATGGCGCATTCGAGCCCCTTCGTGGCGTCGGCCGACCACCAGAAGGCGCTCGGCTTTCCGGGCGAGCTTTCCGAGGACTGGAAAGAACGTGCCATCGAGAAGATGGGCGATCTCTTGGGCAAGTACCGCTCGCTGCAGGTCTATCTCGACAGTTGCGTCAAATGCGGCGCCTGCACCGACAAGTGCCACTACTTCCTCGGCACCGGCGACCCGAAGAACATGCCGGTCGCTCGCCAGGACCTGCTCAGGAGCGTCTACCGCCGTTATTTCACCCCGGCCGGCAAATGGCTGCCCTGGCTGGTCGGCGCCAAGGACCTGACCAAGGACGTGCTTGACGACTGGTACAACTACTACCACCAATGCTCGCAGTGCCGGCGCTGCTCGGTGTTCTGCCCCTACGGTATCGATACCGCCGAGGTCTCCATGGCGGCGCGCGAGATCATGGACTACGTCGGCAAGGGCCAGAAGTACTGCAACGAGATCATCGGCAAGGTCCATACCATCGGCAACAACCTGGGCCTGCCGCCGAAAGCGCTGCGCGCCACCCTCGACGATCTTGAAGAGGACCTGGAGGACGACACCGGCCTCGAAATCAAGCTGCCGCTCGACGTCAAGGGTGCCGACATCCTCTTGGTGACGCCGAGCGCCGACTTCTTCGCCGAGCCGCACATCGACGGGCTCCTGGGTTACGCCAAGGTGTTCCACCAGGCCGGCGCCAAGTGGACGCTGTCGAGCTACGCCTCGGAAGCCGCCAACTTCGCCATGTTCATCGGCTCCTACGAGCAGA
>JAYOXJ010000015.1:20462-24131 GCA_038152725.1 Rhodospirillaceae bacterium | reverse complement strand
ATGTTCCGGCCGTGCCATCGTATGACAAGGCAAGCACGCTTCCGTAGCCTATCGCCGCGTTAATCTGCGGCGCACGGGACGGCTCTTGCGGGTGGGCGCGCCAAGTTATGAAAATCGAATCGTGGACGCCCCACGGCGGTTCGTTATAATCCGGGCGTAAGTAGAACAATAATAACGGCTTTGCTGGCGCTTGCCGTGGGACAACGGGCGAAGAACGGAATTCATGGGCGAATCCAATAGCCATACCCAGGCCACTGCGCCACCGCGTCAGCCGGCGCGCGACAGCGTCGTATTGACGCAACGCTTCGTCGCCTTGTCGTTCTGCCGTGCCGACATTCTGTTCGAGATCGACAACGACCAGAACATCGTCTTTTCCGCCGGCACCTCGGCCGAGTTGCTCGGCAAGTCCGCGCAGCAACTGATGGGCACGCCCTTCCTCGAAATCATCGACGAGTGCGACCGCTCCATCGTCGCCGACATGTTCTCGCTCGCCGTGCGCGCCGACAGCCGTATCGACGACATCACCATCCGGCTTGCCCTGAGTAACGGCAAGACATCGGAAGCCGTGCTCGCCGGCTACCGCGTACCGGATTTCAACAACCACCTGTTCCTGGCGGTCAAGGTCGCGCCGCGCAAGGTTGCCGCGCCCAGGCGACGCGATGTCGACAAGGACGAACAGTCCGGCGTGCTCAACGCCAACGCCTTCCGCGACATCGCCGCCGATCGCATCCGCGCCGTGCACCAGGCCGGCGGCGAAGCCAAGATGACGATGGTCAAGTTGAACAACCTGGAGGCGGCCGAGAAGAACCTCTCCGAGGAAGGCCAGACCAAGTTGCTGTCGGCGATCGGCGAGGTGCTGAACATGCAGTCGCTGGGCGGCGACTCGGCCGGGCGCGTCGGCACGGAACACTTCAGTTTCATTCATACTGGCGACGTCGATGCCGCCGAAGTCGAGCGCCGCATCGAGGCGGCGGCCCGCGGCCTGACGCCGGAAGGCATCGAGATCACGTCCAAGACCGAGACAGTCGATGCCAACCCCGAGGGGCTGACCGACGAGCAGATCGCCAAGGCGATCACCTACACCATGCGCCGTTTCTCCGACAACAAGGCGGTCGGTAATTCGCTCGGTGGCCAGTTCCAGGAGATGATGAAGGAGACCATGGAATCGGTCGATGCCTTCCGCCGCATCTGCCTGACCCGAGACTTCGACCTCCATTACATGCCGATCTGCGACCTCAAGACCGGCAAGGTCCATCATGTCGAAGCACTGACCCGCTTCCGCGGCTCGTTCGGCGCCAAGGGTTCACCCTACGAACTGATTACGCTGGCCGAGGAAATCGGCATCATCTCAGAGTTCGACCTGGCTGTGGCGCGCAAGGCCATCGACCTGGTCCAGGAGAGCGTCACCGGGCGCC
Organism: Rhodospirillaceae bacterium; assembly: GCA_038152725.1. Lineage (GTDB taxonomy): Bacteria > Pseudomonadota > Alphaproteobacteria > Rhodospirillales > Casp-alpha2 > TMED8. The sequence goes on along the minus strand of JAYOXJ010000015.1, from coordinate 22,716 downwards.
GCATCCCGCCGATCGCGGTCAACGTCTCGGGCCATTCCATCGCCAACAAGGATTTCGTCTCCGAGCTGCGTGAGCTTCTGCGCCGCGCCACGAACCTCTCGCGCATGATCTCCCTGGAGATCACTGAGTCTGCGGAAATCACCGACTTCGAGCTGGTCAACGGTCACATCCAGGAATTCCGCTCGCGCGGCTTTCACGTCGCCCTCGACGACTTCGGCGCCGGCGCGGCGAGCTTCGACTACCTCAATTCCCTCGATATCGACGTGGTCAAATTCGACGGCCCCGTCGTCCAGCGCGCGCACCGCACCGAAAAAGGCAAGGCGTTCCTAGCCTCCATGGCGACGCTTTGCAGCCAGACCGGCATCGAAACCATCGCCGAAATGGTCGAGGACCAGGAACTCGCCGATTTCCTGCGCGAATGCGGCGTGCTCTACGGCCAGGGCTGGCATTTCGGCAAACCGACGGCGGAAATCGACTCGTTCCGCCACATGATGGGCTGAGCCGGGCAGCCGCCTGGGTCAGCCGGCGGGCCGGCCCTGGTGGCTGGTTTTACTGGCAATCCGCGCCCGGGCACAGTATATCCAGGCCAGCGTTGCCGTTTTTCAGAAGCGGGCACGCACCCTGGGCTTTAAAGAACACCAAAGGACGAGGTCGGTCATGGCCGAGAAATGGACGCCACAGAGCTGGCGCAGCAAACCCGTCATTCAGGTGCCGGAATATCCGGACGCCGACACGCTTGCCGCCGTCGAGGCGAAGCTGGCCAAATCGCCGCCGCTGGTTTTTGCAGGCGAGGCGCGGAGCCTCCGCCGCGAGCTCGGCCGCGTTGCCGACGGCCGTGCGTTCATGCTGCTCGGCGGCGATTGCGCCGAGAGCTTCGCCGAGTTCAGCGCCAACAACATCCGCGACACTTTCCGCGTGCTATTGCAGATGGCCGTCGTACTGACCTACGGCGCGGCATTGCCGGTGGTCAAAATCGGCCGCATGGCCGGCCAGTTCGCCAAGCCGCGTTCAGCCGACACGGAAACGATCGACGGCGTGACGCTGCCCTCCTACCGCGGCGACATGATCAACGGCATCGACTTCAACGAAACCGACCGCGTTCCCGACCCGGAACGCCTGATGCAGGCCTACCACCAGTCGGCGGCGACACTGAACCTGCTCCGCGCCTTCGCGCAGGGCGGCTATGCCGATCTGCACAAGGTGCATCAGTGGACGCTCGGCTTCGTCGCCAACAGTCCGGCCGCCGAGCGCTACCGCAACCTGGCCGACCGTCTGAGCGAGACATTGGCGTTCATGGAGGCCTGTGGCATGACCTCCGAGACCACGCCGCAGATTCGCGAAACCGACTTCTACACGGCGCACGAAGGCCTTTTGCTCAACTACGAAGAAGCGATGACGCGAGTCGATTCGACCTCCGGCGATCTCTACGCCACATCGGCGCATCTCCTGTGGATCGGCGAGCGCACCCGCCAGCTCGACGGCGCGCACGTCGAATATATGCGCGGCATCTCGAACCCGATCGGCTGCAAGGTCGGGCCCGGCATGGACCCGGACGAACTGATCCGCCTGATCGACATGCTCAACCCGAAGAACCAGGCCGGCCGCCTCACCCTGATGGCACGCATGGGCGCTGACGTCGTCGGCGACAAGCTGCCCGCCCTGGTCCGCCGAGTGCGCGAGGAAGGCCGCAACGTGGTTTGGATTTCCGATCCCATGCACGGCAACACGATCAAGAGCACGACTGGCTACAAGACACGGCCGTTCGAGCGCATCCTCAAGGAGGTGCGTGCCTTTTTTGAGGTGCACGCGGCGGAGCGGACCCATGCGGGCGGCGTACATTTCGAGATGACCGGACAGGACGTAACCGAATGCACCGGTGGCGCGCGGGCGATCACCGACGACGATTTGTCGGCGCGTTACCACACGCATTGCGATCCGCGCCTCAACGCGTCGCAGTCGCTGGAACTCGCGTTCCTGTTAGCCGAGATGCTGAAGGACCGGCGCGTCGAAAACGAGCAACTGGCCGCGGCGCAATCCTGAGGCCCGGCCGGTCATGGCCCGTGAACCCTATGTCGGCGCCGGATCGTATCTGCCCGACAATTGGCCTGGGACCTACGCCACCGCCGATATCGTCGCCCACGATGGCAAGCCCTGCGTCGGGGTCGGCCGCGAACTCCCGATGCGCAAGCGCGACGGCTGACGCACGCCCGACACCCTCTAACCATTGCCCTGGCCGACGCGTTCACTTATATGC
>JAYOXJ010000015.1:19926-20452 GCA_038152725.1 Rhodospirillaceae bacterium | reverse complement strand
CCCCAGAAGGCGGAGACGCACATGGACAAGATCGAGCTCACCGTGCACGAGTTCATGACCATCATGGGCACGCTCGACGAGAAATTCGGCGGCCGTCAGTCGGCGGCGCCGGAATCGATCTATGCCGCCTGGCACGAGCAGTGGCGCGTGCTCGACGCGCGCTTAGAGAAGCTCGGCCTGATGGAACGCGCCGACATGCTGTTCGACGGCAAGATCGCCATCAACGCCTTGTCCGAACAGCATTTCCGCGAGCTCATCAAGGTGGTCGAGGAGCAGCTGCGCTTCAACCAGAAGCTCATGGACGACGGCGACGAAGACGCCGACGAGGACGAGATCGAGATGTGGCAGAACCGCTTCGGCGAGTTACAGGCCATGCACGAATCCTCCGGCTGGCGCAATCAGGACTGATCGCCGGAGGGTGGCCTTGGCCGCTTCACCAAAAATCGGAATCGTAAGTCTCGGCTGCCCGAAGGCATTGGTCGATTCGGAGCGCATCCTGACGCGCCTCCATGCCGAAGGCTACGAG
>JAYOXJ010000015.1:14173-19916 GCA_038152725.1 Rhodospirillaceae bacterium | reverse complement strand
TGCCGCCTGGCACGAACAGTGGCGCGCGCTCGACGCGCGCCTGGAAAAACTCGGCCTGATGGAACGCGCCGACATGCTGTTCGACGGCAAGGTCGCCATCAATGCGCTCGCCGAACAGCACTTCCGCGAACTGATCCAGGTGGTCGAGGGCCGCGTCGCCTTCAACCAGCAGCTCCTCGACGACGGCGACGAGGACGCCGACGAGGAAGAGTTGGAGATGTGGCAGACGCGGCTCGGCGAGTTGCAGGCGATGCACGATTCGTCGGGCTGGCGTAACCAGTCCTGAGCGCCGTTTGTCCGAGCGCCCCGCTAAAGCCGCGCCGACCATCGGCATCGTCAGCCTGGGCTGCCCCAAGGCGCTGGTCGATTCCGAGCGCATCCTGACGCGCCTGCATGCCGAAGGCTACGAGATCGTCGGCACCTACGACGGCGCCGATGCCGTTATCGTCAACACCTGCGGCTTTCTCGACAGCGCCAAGCGCGAATCGCTCGACGCCATCGGCGAGGCGCTGGCCGAGAACGGCCGGGTCATCGTGACGGGCTGCATGGGCAAGGACGAGAGCGCCATCCGCGACGTCTACCCGGACGTGCTCTCGGTCACCGGCCCGCACCAGTACGAGGCAGTGGTCAATGCCGTGCACCAGGCGCTGCCGCCGGCGCACGATCCGTTCCAGGACCTGGTGCCGCCGGAAGGGCTCAGACTGACGCCGCGCCACTATGCCTACTTGAAGATTTCCGAGGGCTGCAACCACCACTGCAGCTTCTGCATCATCCCGTCGCTGCGCGGCCGGCTTCAGTCGCGGCCGGTCGAGCGCGTGCTCGGCGAGGCCGAACGGCTGGCCAAGGCGGGCGTCAAGGAGATCATGGTGATCTCCCAGGACACCAGCGCCTACGGCGTCGACACGAAGCACGCCGAGGGCCCCTGGCGCGGACGCCAGGTGCGCGCGCACATGACCGACCTTGCTGCTGCCTTAGGCGAACTCGGCGTGTGGATCCGGCTCCATTACGTCTATCCCTACCCGCACGTCGACGACGTCGTGCCGCTGATGGCCGAGGGCAAGGTGCTGCCCTACCTCGATATCCCGTTCCAGCACGCGAGCCCCAGCGTGCTCAAGGCGATGCGCCGGCCGGCCGACCACGAGCGCGTGCTCGAACGGATCGCGGCCTGGCGCGAGATCTGCCCGGACATCGCGATCCGCTCAACCTTCATCGTCGGCTTTCCGGGCGAGACCGAGGCGGATTTCTCGCAGCTGCTGCAATGGCTGGAAGAGGCCAAGCTCGACCGCGTCGGCTGCTTCAAGTACGAGCATGTCGCCGGCGCCAAGGCTAACGAACTCGCCGATCCGGTCGATCCCGACGACATGGACGAGCGCTACGAGCGCCTGATGGAGACCCAGCGCCGCATCAGCGCGGAGAAGACTGCGGCGAAAATCGGCCGCGTGCTCGACGTCATCGTCGACGAAATCGACGAAGACGGCGCTTTGGGCCGAAGCAAGGCCGACGCGCCGGAAATCGACGGCTCAGTCAGGATCGAGGACGGCGGCGCACTTCGGCCCGGCGACATTGTCCGCGTCACGATCACCGGCGCCGACGAATACGACCTCTCCGGCCGGCTGGCGCGCTGAGCGCTGGCGCCCGGCCCGGGCGCATTTCCCACATTGTCCCCCGACCCAAACGTGATACCGTCATTGCCGCCGGTGTAAACCCGCTCAAAAAAATGGGACCTCGCCGGCAACAGGCTTCACTCGGGAGGAACACCATGATTCGCCTCAATACCAAACTGCTTGGCGTGGCGCTTGGCGCGCTCGCGCTTTCGACCATGCCGGCCAATGCCGAAATGCCGAAGAAATCGACCTGGACCGCCTACGGGACGACGTCCTCGGGCTACGCCCAGTCGGTCGCCATCGGCAACATGCTGAAGAAGCACTACGGCACCAATGTCCGCATCATCCCCGGCAAGAACGACATTTCGCGCATGACGCCGCTCCGCGACGACAAGGCCGACTACTGTGCCTGCGGCGTCGCCGCCTACTTCGGCCAGGAAGGCGTGTTCCTGTTCGGTGACGAGGACTGGGGTCCGCAGCCGATCCGCGTCGTGATGGCGGCATCCGGCGCCAACAATCTGGCCGTCGCCACCGCCGCCGACGCCAACATCAAGACCTTCGCCGACATCAAGGGCAAGCGGGTCGCCTGGGTGCAGGGCGGCGACGCGCTGAACTGGAACGTCACCGCGCACATGGCCTTCGCCGGCGTCACCTGGAAGGACGTGCAGAAGGTCATGGTGTCGGGCTTCAAGCAGTCGTTCGAGGCGATCATCAATGGCCAGGCCGACGCCGCCTTCACCTCGACCGTTTCACCCGTGACCAAGCAGTTGGCGGCATCGCCGCGCGGCCTGTTCTGGCCACCGCTACCGCATGACGACGCGGCCGGCTGGAAGCGGACCATGGCGCTGGCGCCTTATTACATCCAGAACAAGGGTACGTCCGGCACCAACATGTCGAAGGAACAGCCGCACATCGGCGCCACCTACCCCTATCCGCTGCTGGTCGCCAATGCCTCCAAGAGCGCCGACGAGGTCTACGAACTGACCAAGGCCATGGTCGAGCACTTCAAGGATTACAAGGACGGCGCCAAGGGCGGCGAAGGCTGGGCGCTCGAGAAGCAGAAGATGGTCTGGGCCATGCCCTACCACGACGGCGCCATCCGTTACTGGAAGGAAAAGGGCCTCTGGACTGCGGAGGCGCAGGCCAACCAGGACGCGCTGCTCAAGCGCTCGGGCATCATCATGGCCGCCTGGAAGACCTACAAGGCCGCCAACAAGGGCAAGGAAAAGGAAGCCTACAAGTCGGGCTGGGCGGCGGCACGCACGGCGGCACTCAAAGCCGCCGGGCTTGACCCGATCTTCGAATAAGGGCTCTGGGAACCCAGGTTCCGGCCATGTCCGAAACAACCCCGGTCGCCGAGCCGGCGACGCCTGAAAACAGGTATCGCCGGCTCGGCCCGCTGTGGGGCAGCGTGCTGATCTTCTGCACGCTCGCTTCCTGCCTGCTCGCCCTGTACCAGATGTTCAATCTGGGCCACATGATCGGCTTCGTCGCCATCGAGAACCGCTATTTCTACGCGGTCATGGCGGTGCTGTTGCCGCTCGCGTTCATCCTGTTCCCGGCGACGCCCAAGGCGCGCGTCGACGGCGTGCCGTGGTACGACGCGCTCCTGTTCCTCGCCGCCTTCGGCATCTCGGCACTGCTGGTGGTGCATGCCCGCGACATCGTCGATCTCGGCTGGGAGTTCAACGCGCCGGACGAGATGAAATACGTGAGCGTGGCGCTTTGGCTTCTGGTCATGGAAGCGGCCCGGCGCACCGGCGGCAACATCGTCGCCGTCATCATAGGCTTGGTCGGTGCCTATCCGCTTTGTGCCGGATCCATGCCCGGCATCCTCGAGGGCACGACCGAGACGCTCGGCGACACCGCCGCCTTCCACGTGCTGTCGACGGAAAGCATCATCGGCATTCCGTTCCGCGCCTTCACCAACCTAGTGATCGGCTTCCTGATCTTCGGCGTGGCACTGCAATACACCGGCGGCGGCAAGTTCTTCCTCAACCTCGCGTTCGCGCTTTTGGGCCACGTGCGCGGTGGCCCGGCAAAGGTGGCGATCTTCGCGTCGGGACTGATGGGGTCCATGAGCGGCAGCGTCATCACCAACGTGCTGACCACCGGCACGCTGTCGATCCCGGCGATGAAACGGATCGGCTTCGCGCCGCATGTCGCCGGTGGAGTCGAGGCCTGTGCATCGACGGGCGGCGTGCTGATGCCGCCAGTGATGGGCGCCACCGCCTTCATTATGGCGATCAACCTGGAAGTGCCGTATCGCGATGTCGTCATTGCCGCGATCATTCCGTCACTGCTTTATTTCTTTGCACTCTTCATGCAGATCGACTGCTACGCCGCGCGAAAGCAGCTGACCGGCATGCCGCGCGCCGAACTGCCGAGCGTGCTGACCACCCTCAAAGAGGGCTGGTACTATCTGCTCGTCTTCGGCCTCCTGATCTATTGGCTGATGTATCTCAACCGCGAAGCCCAGGCGCCATTCTTCGCCACCGCGCTCCTGATCGTCATCAACCAGTTCGTGCCCGGAAACCGCTGGACGTGGGCCGATCTCAGGCGCTTCGTCGAGGGCGTCGGGCGCCTGTTCGCGGAACTGGCTTCGATCCTCGCCGGCATCGGCCTGATCGTCGGCGCGCTCGCCTATCAGAGCAAGGTCGGCACGCTCGCCTTCGACCTGCTGCAACTCGCCGGCAATTCCGTGCTCGGCCTGTTGCTGCTGGGCGCACTCGCCAGTTTCGTCATGGGCATCGGCGTCACCGTCACCGTCGCCTACATTATCCTGGCCATCACCATGGCGCCGGCACTGACCGATTCAGGACTCAATCCCATGGGCGTGCACATGTTCATGCTCTATTGGGGCATGCTGTCGTTCATCACCCCGCCGGTCGCCTTGGGCGCCTTCGCCGCCGCGTCGCTGGCCGGCGCCAATCCGATGCGCACCGGCGTCGAGGCCATGAAGCTCGGCACCATCATCTATTTCGTGCCGTTCTTCTTCGTCCTCGATCCGGGCCTGATCATGGAGGGTACGCCGCTGCACATCCTCAAGGTCACCGCCAACGCGGTGCTCGGCGTGATCATCCTGGCGACCGGACTGCAGGGCTATCTTTACGGTCTCGGCAACCTCAAGAACCTGGGCCTGATTCAGTGGCCGATCCGGCTGTCGCTGGTCATCGGCGCCATGGCCTGCGCCATGCCGGGCACGCCGGTGATCGGCTTCACCAACCTGGAACTGCTGATCATCGGCATCGTCTGCACGGCCGGCGCCTACGCGCTGACCTGGCTGGTCAAGCGGACGCGGTCATTGCCTTGACGATGGCGTCGGTATCGATGCCGTAGACGGCATGAAGATCGCCGAGCGTGCCGCACTGGCCGAAGCCGTCGACGCCGAGCCCGTTGACTCGCTGGCCGGCGACCGAACCGATCCACGATAGCGTCGCCGGATGGCCGTCGAGCACGGTGACCACCGGTGCGTCGCGGTCGAGGGCCGTGAGCAGGCCAGCGATCTGCGACTTCGCGCCATTGGTACGCCAATCCTTGTAGAGCCGGTCGGCGGAGGTGACGGCGAGCACGCCGGCCCCCTTGACTTGCGCCGCGGCGGCGATCGCCTCCGGCGCGATGGCGCCGGTATAGACGATGGCGCCCGCCTTTTTCTTTTCCGGCCGTTTCAGCCAATAGCCGCCGGCGATGACGTCGGCCGCGCGCGCCGCATCGAGAACGCGGTCGGGCTGTACCAGCGGCCGGGTCGAAAGTCTTAAATAGGCGGCACCGCCTTTCGGCGCCTGCATGTATTCGAAGCTCCAGCGCATCGCCGCCGCCAGTTCGTCGGCGTAGGCCGGCTCGAAATAGGCGAGGCCGGGCTGACCCATGCCGATCAGGGGCGTCGACACCGACTGGTGCGCGCCGCCTTCCGGTGCCAGCGTGATGCCAGACGGGGTAGCGACGACCATGAAGCGCGCATCCTGATAGCAGGCGTAGTTGAGCGCATCGAGGCCTCGCGCGATGAACGGATCGTAGAGTGTGCCGATCGGCAAAAGCCGCTCGCCGAAGGTGTCGTGCGCCAGGCCGAGCGCCGCCAGCATCAGGAACAGGTTGTTCTCGGCGATGCCGAGCTCCATGTGCTGGCCGGCTTCGGTGAA
>JAYOXJ010000015.1:12756-14073 GCA_038152725.1 Rhodospirillaceae bacterium | reverse complement strand
ACTTGCGCCGGAAGCCGCCCTGGTTGAACGGGACGTCACCGAGGAAGGCGCGAAGCTCGGACTCGCGGTCCTCGATGCCGGCGAAGGGGTTCCATTCGCCGCCCACGTCGATACCGAGGCTCTCGCGGTAGCCGGCCATCTGTTCCGGCGTCATCAGGCCGGCATGGTTGTCCTTATGGCCCTGCAGCGGTAGCCCCCAGCCCTTGACCGTGTAGGCGATGAAGCAGGTCGGCACGTCGTCCTGGGCGGCGGTGGCGAAGGCGTCGAGCACGGTCTCCAGGCAGTGGCCGCCGAGGTTTGTCATCAGTTCGTGCAGGGCGGCATCGGTGTAGCCAGCGATCAGGCGCGCCGCCTCGGGGTCGCTGCCGATGTCGGCCATCAAGTGGTCGCGCCAGGCGGCACCGCCCTGGAAGGTGAGCGCGGCATAGAGCTCGTTCGGGCAATCGTTGATCCATTTGCGCAGCGCCTTGCCGCCGGGACGCCCGAACGCCTCCATCATGCGCTTGCCGTATTTCAGCGTCAGCACGCGCCAGCCGGTGGTCCGGAACATGCGGTCGATCAGCCGGAACAGATGGTCGGTGACGACGCCGTCGAGGCTCTGGCGGTTGTAGTCGATGATCCACCAGCAGTTACGAAGGCCGTGCTTCCAGCCTTCCCATAGCGCCTCGTACATGTTGCCCTCGTCCATCTCGGCGTCGCCGACCAGCGCGATCATGCGCCCGGCTTCTTCCGGCGACGGGTCGACGGCATGGCGGCGGACATAGTCCTGCACCATCGAGGAAAACAACGTCATCGCCGGCCCGAGGCCGACCGAACCGGTGGAGAAATCGACGTCGTCGGTATCCTTGGTGCGCGACGGATAGCTCTGCGCGCCGCCGAGCGCGCGGAACGCTTCCAGCTTTTCGCGGGTCTGGTTGCCGAGCAGATACTGGATGGCGTGGAACACCGGACTGGCGTGCGGCTTGACCGCGACCCGGTCCTGGCGCCGCAGCGCATGAAAATAAAGTGCCGTCATCAGCGTCACCGCCGAGGCGCAGGAAGCCTGGTGGCCGCCGACCTTGAGCCCGTCGGTCTTGGGGCGGATGTGGTTGGCGTGATGTATGGTCCAACTCGACAGCCAGCGCACCTGGCGCTCGAGGTCGCCGAGCAGGGCCAGCTCCCCGGCGCCCGCGGCGTGCGGTACGGTTTCGGTCGAGTTGGTAACGTCGTCGCGCGGCGCCATGGCTCTATCCCTCGCTCGGCGGTTGGTCTGAACACTGGTTTGCATCATAGCCGCTTCGCAGACGCATTTCCTTGCGAAGATATGCCCGTGAATGG
>JAYOXJ010000015.1:0-12746 GCA_038152725.1 Rhodospirillaceae bacterium | reverse complement strand
GCATGGCACTATTCGCAATTAATTGTAATTTTTGACGATAAAATTAGATGAAACCACTAAAATTCGATCTCGATGAGATAGACCGTCGAATTCTTATGGCTCTCCAGGGCAACGCCAAGCTGCGCAACGTCGAGCTAGCCGACGCCGTCGGGCTCTCCGCGTCACCCTGCCTGAGACGGGTCAAGCAACTGGAGGATACGGGCGTCATTCGCGGCTATGCGACGCTGGTCGACCCGGAGGCCATTGGATTGCCGGTCAGCGTTTTCGTTCAGGTGACGCTGGAGAAACAGGCGGAGTCGTCGCTCGAGGCCTTCGAAGCGCATATCGCCGGATGGCCCGAGGTGATGGAGTGCTACCTGATGACCGGCGACGCCGACTATCTGCTCCGTGTCGTCGCCGCCGACCTGACCGCCTACCAGGAATTCCTGATGCAGAAGTTGACCCGCGTCGCCGGCGTCGCCTCGATCAAGTCGTCGTTCGCGCTCCGACGCATCCAATACCGCACGGCACTGCCGCTGGCGGCGGCGGATCGGGTATAATCGCCGTTCCCGTCCGCCACCGGAGGGCCGTCATGCGCCTTTCAGCCGCGATCGCCGTTCTCCTGCTGCTGGTACCGCATGGTGCCGGCGCCGAGACGTTCACGGCGTCGAACTTTTCGGCCAAGGACGTTCGCTTCTGTGACACACCCGGCGTCGAGCGGCCCTGCGCGGCGCTGCCCAACGACGTGGTCGGATTCGATTCCAGTTTCATCTACCGGTTCTTGAGCGAGGGCGCGCAATTCCCGTTCGACCTGTTCGCGTGGCAGACCTTCGCGGCACTCAATTGGCCGGTCGACGGCGATGGCCAACCCCTCGACGTGGAGTTGGGCGCGCGGCCGGCGGCAGCCCGGCGCTGGCAACGGCTCGCGCGCGCCGACGACGTGCTGCCGACGGCGGAGACGCCGGGTGCCTGCGGGCCGGAGGTGCCGGGTACGCTGAGCGTGGCGACGTTCCGCCAAGCCGATGGCCTGCCGTTGATCGACCGCGCACTCAACTACGTCGTCTACGACGTCCGCATGAATGCGGCGGCGCGCAGCTATATCGAAACCAACGACTTGGCCACGCGCGCCGGCCAGCAGGCCTTCCGTGACGCCAAGAAGGCCGTCGGCTTCCCGCTCGGCCGCTACGACGACACCGACGCGCGCCGGGGCGGCGGTCCGGGCGCGTTGGTGATCAAGTCGGCCTGGCGCGTGCTGGCCGGCCGCGCGGCCGCTGAAAGTACCGACTATTTCACGCGGCCCGGACGCATCGCCGTCGCCGCTGCCGACAGCGCCGACGGCCGCGCACGCTGCATCAAGGCAACGCTGGCGCTCGTCGCCATGCACGTCGCCCGGCGCACCAAGAGCGGCAACGGCGACAAGTGGATCTGGTCGACGTTCGAACGCGTCAACAACGCGCCTCTGGCCGCCAACGGCCGTGAACCCAACGATCTCTTCGAGGACGAGTATTTTCCCGGCGGCTGCCCCGCCCCCCAGGCGACGGCGCGCGACTACGCCTTTTTCCGCGCCGGCTGCGACGATTGCCGGCCCAACCGGCTGCCGGCGGCGAACTGGACCTGGGCGGCGGCGCCGCCTTACGCCAAGAACTTTCAGCAACCGGGCGGCTTCGGCACCCAGGTGACGCGCTGCTGGCGCATCTGGCCGGGGACATCGAAGATCAACGCATTCTGGCGCACGCGGCTAGCCGGCACGGTCTGGGCCAACTACCGGCTCTTATCCGCGCAGTGGCGCGGCAACTATGGCGGCGACGAGTTCTTCGGCAACGGCGAGGCGCCGCGCTTTCTCGCCAATCCGGCAATCGAGACCTACGGCCAGGAGCGCCGCGACGGCACCTGCCTCGGCTGCCACGCGACGGCGCGCACCACCGCCGGCCAGCCGGCGGACTTCAGTTTCCTGCTGCAGCGCGCGCGCTGAGCGCCGCCGTCACGGCCAAGCGGTGTCGGGTGGCAGGCTCATCAGGATCGCCTCGGTATTGCCGCCGGTCTTGAGGCCGAACAGCGTGCCGCGATCGTAGAGCAGATTGAACTCGACGTAGCGCCCACGCTTGACCCGTTGCGCCTGGCGTTGCTCGTCGCTCCAGGGCAGGTCTATCTTGGCCCGCGCGAGCGCCGGATAGACGCCCAGAAAGGCGCGGCCGACATCCTGGGTGAAGGCGAAATCGGCAGCCCAGTCGCCGGTATCGAGGTTGTCGTAGAAGATGCCGCCGACGCCCCTCGGCTCGCCCCGGTGCGGCAGGAAGAAGTACTCGTCGCACCAAGCCTTGAACTTGGGGTAGTAGGCCGGGTCGTGGGCGTCGCAAGCCTCCTTGTAGGCGCGGTGGAAACGCGCCGTCTCCTCGTCCTCTGGGAACACCGGAGTCAAATCGCCGCCACCGCCGAACCAGCCCCGTGTGGTGACGATCATGCGCGTATTCATGTGCGCCGCCGGCACCAGCGGCGAGCGCGGGTGGATCACCACCGATATGCCCGACGCCCAGAACCTGGGGTCCTCGGCGGCGCCGGGGATACGCGCGCGGAATTCCTCGGAAAACTCACCGTGCACGGTGGAGACGTTGACGCCGGCCTTCTCGAACACGCGCCCGCGCAGCACCGACATGACGCCACCGCCGCCATGCACTGCCGCGCCTTCGGCGGCGGGACGCTGCCAGGCTGTGCGCTCGAAGCGGCCGGGCTCGCCCGTGCTCGACGGATTGGGGCCGGCAACGTCGTCCTCGCAGGCCTCGAGCGCGGCGCAGAGATCGTCGCGGAGCCGTTCGAACCAGACCGCCGCAAGCCGTTTCTGCTCTTCGCCGTAGGCCGCGCTCATGCTCTCTCCCCAGGGTCCGGAAAGGCGTCCAATTGGCGAAGCGCCTCGCCCAGCACCATGGACGCCGCCGCCGCCAGATTCAAGGACCGCATGCCCGCCCGCATGGGCACCACCAGCCGGGCGTCGGCTACGCCGTGGACGAAATCCGGAACGCCGGCCGATTCCCGCCCGCAGAGCAGGATATCGCCCTGCCGGAATGCGAATTCGGCGTAAGCCATATCTCCATGAGTAGTGAGCAGGATCCGGCGCCGGCCGGGGTAGAGCGCCTGAAACGTATCCCAGTCGTCGTGGCGGGCGACATCTACGTGATCGAGATAATCCATCCCGGCGCGGCGCGCTTTCGTCGTCATGCTGGCACCGCCGAAGGCGAAGCCGGTGGCGCCGATGATATCAGCACCAACGCCCAGGCAGGCGCAGGTGCGCAGCAGTGCCGCCGCGTTTTGCGGAATATCCGGCTCATAGAGGGCGAGACGCAAAGCGCCGCCGGGTGTTTTCATGACGTTACTCCAGTTTCCGCATCGACCGAGGAAGGCCGAAAGCCAGGTTCGAGGCCGCAAATCCGGTCAAAACCCTTGAAACAATGGCATGATCGGGTATACCTGATCCGCGGTCCAGCCTTCTCCTTGCAGGCATCCACGGGCCGGATGGGGATCGAAGGATAAAGGGACTCGCTAGTCATGAGTGACACCGCCAATCCGGCCCAAGGGGCCGAGATCGACGAAAAAACACGCCGCGACTTCCTGTTCGCGACGACCGGCGCGGTCGGCGCCGTCGGTGCCGCAATCGCCGTTTGGCCGTTCATCGACCAGATGAACCCGGCCGCCGACACTTTGGCGCTGTCGTCCACGGAAGTGGACCTCGGGCCCATCGCATCGGGCCAGAGCATCACCGTCGTGTGGCGCGGCAAGCCGGTATTCATCCGCCACCGCACCGAGGGCGAGATCAAGGACGCGCGCGATGGCGACAAGGCCCCGCTTCCCGATCCCGAGTCCGACGCGGCTCGCGTGAAAAAGGCCGAATGGCTGATCATGGTGGGTGTCTGCACGCACCTGGGCTGTATCCCGCTGGGCAACAAGTCGGGTGAATCCAAGGGCGACTTCGGTGGCTGGTTCTGCCCCTGCCACGGCTCGCACTACGACACTTCCGGGCGCATCCGCAAGGGACCCGCGCCGAAGAATCTGCCGGTGCCGGCCTATACGTTCCTGACCGACACGCGCGTCAAGATCGGCTGAGGGGGACCAACAAAATGAGCTCGCATTCCTCTAGGGAATTTTCCAATCCGTTGATCAAGTGGATCGAGTACCGCCTGCCGGTATTCAGCTTCCTCGACGACTCGCTCGGATCCAACTACCCGACGCCGAAGAACCTGAACTATTGGTGGAACTTCGGTTCGCTCGCCGGCATCGTGCTCGGCATCATGCTGGTTACCGGCATCGTGCTCGCCATGCACTACACGGCGCACGTCGACCACGCATTCGACTCGGTCGAGCGTATCATGCGCGACGTCAACTACGGCTGGCTGATCCGCTACATCCACATGAACGGCGCTTCGATGTTCTTCGTCGTCGTTTACATCCACATGTTCCGCGGCCTCTACTACGGCTCCTACCAGGCGCCACGCGAACTGCTGTGGATGATCGGCGTGTTCATCCTGCTCGCCATGATGGCCACCGCCTTCATGGGCTACGTGCTGCCCTGGGGCCAGATGAGCTTCTGGGGTGCAACCGTCATCACCAACCTGTTCTCGGCCATTCCGGTGGTCGGCGAAGCCATCGTCACCTGGCTGTGGGGCGGCTTCTCGGTCGACAACCCGACGCTGAACCGGTTCTTCTCGCTGCACTACCTGTTGCCGTTCGTCATCGTCGGCCTCGTCGTGGTGCACATCTGGGCGCTGCACGTGCACAAGTCGAACAACCCGATCGGTATCGACGCCAAGACCGACCAGGACACCATCCCGTTTCATCCCTACTACACTGTGAAGGACCTCTACGGGCTCGGCGTGTTCATGATCTTCTTCATGTTCTTCGTGTTCTTCGCACCCAACTTCTTCGGCGAACCGGACAACTACATCGAGGCGAACCCGCTGGTGACGCCGCCGCACATCGTGCCGGAATGGTACTTCCTGCCGTTCTACGCGATCCTGCGTGCCTTCACCGCCGAGTTCTTCCTCTACGCCTACACGCCGCTGACCTGGATCATGACCGCCAAGCTCGCCGGCGTGATCGCCATGTTCGCGTCGATCCTGCTGCTGCTGGCGATGCCTTGGCTCGACGGCTCAAAGGTGAAGAGTTCCAAGTTCCGGCCGCTCTACGCCATGTTCTTCTGGCTGTTCTTCCTCGACTGCATCCTCTTGGGCGTGGTCGGCGGCAAGCCCGCGGAAGGCGTGTGGATCCCCATCGGCCAGTTCGCCACCACCTACTATTTCGCCCACCTCCTGGTCATCGTGCCGCTGGTCAGCCGCCTGGAGCGCCCGAAGGCGCCGCCGGAAAGCATCTCCGCCGCGGTCATGGCCAAGGCCAAGGGTTGAGGAGGGCATCATGGAAAACATTATGAAAACCGTCATGCTGAAGTCCTCAAGGTTGGCCCTCGCCGCCGCATTGGTCGGTTTCGTGGGTATCGGTGGCGTCCAGGCGGCGGGTGATGTTCCGCATCCGCCTGAGCAGCATTGGTCGTTCTCCGGCATGTTCGGCACTTTCGACCGCGGTGCCGCACAGCGCGGCTACCAGGTTTACAAGACCGTCTGCGCCGGCTGCCATTCGCTGAAGCAGATCGACTTCCGGCACTTGGCCGGGCTCGGTTACAAGGAGGCCCAGATCAAAGCCTTCGCCGCCGAGGCCGAGGTCACCGACGGACCCAACGACGCGGGCGAGATGTTCACCCGCCCGGGCACGCCGGCCGATGGACTGCCGAACCCCTTCCCGAATGATAAGGCTGCGGCCGCCGCCAACAACGGCAAATCCCCGCCGGATCTTTCCCTGATGGTGAAGGCCCGCAAGGGCGGCGCCGATTACGTCTACGCGCTGCTGACCGGGTATGCGGCCGCGCCGGCTGGCTTCGCCGTGCCCGAAGGCGGCAATTACAACACCTACTTCCCCGGCCACGTCATCGCCATGGCACCGCCCTTGAGCGAAGACGGCGTCGAATACCAGGACGGCACCAAGGCTACAGTCGCCCAGATGGCGAAGGACGTCTCGATCTTCCTGGCCTGGACCGCTGAGCCCGAGATGGAGGCCCGCAAGTCCATGGGCCTCAAGGTCCTGATCTTCCTGGTGATCCTCACGGGATTGCTATTCCGGGTTAAGAAGGTGATCTGGAAGGACGTGCACTGAGCCTTATCGCCAGCGCCACCAACCAGGCTACGAATACACACGGCCCCGCCATCGGCGGGGTCGTTTCGTTTTTCCGGACATTTCGAGGCCGCAGTACCGCTCACTCGGTCAAAGTGAATTCGATTTCGACATTTCCTTGTCGATTTCATGCGATCAGCGAATGATATTATCAATAAATAAGTGTATCTTTGCGGTCACTGATATGTCACGGTCGCCGCTATTGAGAATAATACGCATCCAAGGAGAGGTTGGATGCTTGAGTTGACGACAGGAAAAGCGTCGCTTTAGGAAGCCGTCTTTGGGGCCTGCGGCGATTTTGCCAATTGTTCGATGATTAAGCCAAACCGCGAACGAGGTCTTACACGCGGTGACGAGTCTGAATATCGAAGGCCGTCCTATTCCACTGACGCCACGAACATCTGGCTGAGGCTTGGTGATAGCATTCCCGGGAATAACGGATCGACTTCGTGGTATGGGGCGGCCCTGCTCAGCAGGGCCGCCCTTCATTTTACCGCACGCCGTAGGCGATACCCTAGCGATAGCGATCCAGGAACAAACCCTCGGTCTCGATCTCGGGCGTATTGCCCGTAACCAAGTCGGCAAGCAGCTTTCCCGACCCGCACGACTGGGTCCAGCCGAGGGTACCGTGGCCGGTGTTGAGATAGAGGTTCGGGTATTTGGTCGGCCCCAGGCACGGCGTGCCGTCGGGCGTCATCGGGCGGAGCCCTGTCCAGAACACCGATTGGCTGACGTCACCGCCGCGCGGGAACAAGTCCGAGACCACGTACTCGACCGTGGCGCGCCGTTTCGGGTCGAGATAGAGGTTGTAGCCGCCCAGCTCGGCCGTACCGGCAACGCGGATGCGCGAACCCAATCGGGTGATGGCGACCTTGTGGGTCTCGTCCATGATGGTCGAGACTGGCGCGCTCTCGGCGTCGGTCACCGGCAGCGTAATCGAGTAGCCCTTGACCGGATAGACCGGAATATCGATGCCGAGCGGGCGCAGCATGCGGGTCGAAAACGACCCGAGCGAGAGCACATAGGCATCGCCGGTGACGGGGCCATGGTCGGTATGGACGCCGGTGATGACCGGTCCACCCCTATTTGTCATCAGGCGCTCGACGTTGGTGGCGAACATAAACTGCACGCCGAGCCCCTTGGCGATTTCGGTCAGCTTCTGGGTGAACATCAGGCAGTCGCCGGTCTCGTCGTTGACCAGCCTGAGCCCGCCCGCGAACTTGTGGCGGACATGCCGGAGGCCCGGCTCGGCCGCGATGCAGCCCTCGCGGTCGAGCACCTCGTAAGGCGAGTCGAACTCCTTCAGGATTTCCACGTCCTTGCCGATACCGTCGAGCTGCTTTTGCGTACGAAACAGCTGCAGCGTGCCCTGGCTGCGTTCGTCGTACTCGATGCCGGTGTCGCGGCGCAGTTCGATCAGGCATTCGCGGCTGTAGTTGGAGAGCCGGACCATGCGGGTCTTGTTGACCTTGTAGCGCGCCGCGGTGCAATTGCGGAGCATCTTCGCGCCCCACAGCCACATGTCGGGGTCGATGCGCTTCCAGCGGATCAGGAGCGGGCTGTGCTCCATCATCATCCACTTGATCACCTTGAATGGAATGTCGGGCGCCGCCCACGGCGCGGAATACCCCGGCGAGACCTGGCCGGCATTGGCATGGCTGGTCTCCTTGGCCGAACCGGCGCGGCGTTCGACGACGACGACCTCGTGGCCCTGCTTGGCCAGGTAATAGGCGGTGGTCACACCGATGACGCCACTGCCGAGCACCACGACTTTCATGTTGTCACCTCCGGATTAGTTTCAGCCTAGCGCAATGACGCCTCGATGTTACCCCCATCGACGGTGACGGTCGCGGCCGTGGTTGCTTCCGCTTTGGCGAGATCGACGAAGGCGCGTGCAACGTCGTCGGCCGTAACTTCGCGCTTGAGCAGATTGCCGGCCATGTAATCGGCTTCTGATAGCCCGCGCGCCTTGGAGCGGCTCTGGATCATGTCGCCGGTGAGAAGGCCGGAGCGGATGCGGTCCGCGTTGACGGCGTTGGAACGGATGCCGTCGGCGCCGTAATCGAGCGCATACTGCTTCATCAAAAACAGCGTCGCCGCTTTGGGCAGACCGTAGGGGCCGAAGTCGCGTCCCGGGTTGATCGCCTGCTTCGAGGTGTTGAACAACAAACAGCCGCCGAGGCCCTGGGCGCGCATCATCCTGACCGCCGCGCGCGCGACGTTCTGATGACCCCAGAAATTCAACTCGAAGCTCCTGCGCAGGATTTCCTCATCGACCTCGCCGATGCGGCCCTGCCACGCGGCACCCGCGTTCGAGACGACGATGTCGACGCCACCGAAGGTCTCCGCGACCTGCGAGAACGCAAGCGCGACTGATTTCACGTCGGTGACGTCGCATGCGATGCCGATGCCCTTGACGCCCGCCGCCACCTTCCCGGCCGCGTCGCCGTCACGGTCGAGTACGGCCACGGCCGTACCTTCCTTCGCGAAAGCCCTGGCCGTCGCGGCGCCGATGCCGGAGCCGCCGCCGGTGACGACGGCAACCTTGCGCTGTAGCGGCTTTTCGCCCGATTTTCCGAGCTTTGCCTGTTCCAGCGACCAGTATTCGATATCGAAGAAGTCGTATTCCGGGATCGGCTGATAGCGGCTCATCGCCTCGGCATCGGCAATGACCTCGATATTGGTTTCCGCGAGATCGGCGGCGATTGCCGCGGCGCCGGCCGAATTGCCGAGACCGAAAAGCCCGACACCCGGCACCAGGATCACCCGTGGCATCGGATCGAGCTCTTTCTTCTTCACCGGCGATATCTTGTTGTTACGCGCGAAATAGGCGTGGTAGTCCCGGACGTACTGCTCGAGCGCCTGCTTCGCGCCGGCGCGAAAGCCTTCCATGTCATCCGCGTCGGGCGCCGGCACGATCAGCGGCAGCGGCTTGGTGCGGATGACATGGTCGGGCGTCACCGTGCCGAGTTGGCTGTAGCGCGCCACCTGCTTGCCGTCGACGTAGCCGCGGATGCCTGCAGAGGTACGGAAATCGAGCAGCATCGGTTTCGCACCCAGCGCGGTCAGGCCGCGCAACACCGGTGCGATTTCGGCGGCGGCGGCTGGCTGCTTCGGCAGCTTGACCGCGACCAGCGTCTTACGACGGCCCCGTTTGATCCGCCGTTCGGCCTGATTGCAGACCTTGATCATGCGCTCGTAAGACTCTTTCGCCGTATCGGCGAAGGTGAAGACGCCGTGCTTGTGCAGGATCAGGCCCTCGACGTCCGGGTCCTTGGCGTAGACTTCGGCCGCCTTCTTAGCCAGCGCGAAGCCCGGCATGATGTAGGGCACGACGCCCATGCGCTTGCCATAGACCTCGCGGCAGATCTTCTCGCCCGACGGCTGGTTGGAGAGCGCCAGCACCGCGTTTGCATGGGTGTGGTCGATGAACTTGTGCGGCAGGAAAGCGTGCAGCAGCGTTTCGACCGAGGGGTTGGGCGACGACGAATCCAACAGGTTGGTGCGCTGCGCATTGACCATGTCCTCGTCGGAGAGCTTGCCGAGCGCGATCATTTTCTGCAGCGGCTGCAGCCGCATGGCCGGCAAGCCGGCCGGCTCGATATCGCCCAAGTCCCAGCCCGAGCCCTTGACGCAGATGACGTCGACGGGCTCACCCATGATGTCCTTAAGCGTGGTCTTGACCGAGGTATTGCCGCCGCCATGCAGCACCAGGCGCGGGTTCGAACCCAAGAGGCGTGAGGTGTAGACGCGCAGCGCCAGATCGGCATTGACGCCCTGCTTCTTGTAACGGCGAACGAAGCTCGCGGCTTCGCGGTCGGACCAGAGGTTCTTCATTTCGGCGCGGTTCCCCAACGAATGTGCGAACCGCCATTATATAGAGAAGCCGGCCGGGAGCGGCAATGCAGAGCGCGCCGGCGTTGAATTTTCGGTAAGGATTTACGTGATATCGTCCGGCATTCGATTCGAGTCGGTCCGAACCGCCAGGAGCATTACGATGCAGGACAAGGGTAAGCGCTTCCTCATGGAGATGGAGAGCGCCATCAGCGCCGCCAACCGCGAGGTCATCCACAACAATATCCCTTCGTTGTCGCGAGAGAAGATCTTGCCGTTCGCCGTCTCGGTCGCGCGATTGCGTGCGAGTTATCTGGAAGCGGCATTCCGCTTTTCCGACATGGAACACGGCGAGGCCCTGACCGACTCCGAGATCGCCGAACCGCGCCGCCACCGGGAAATGTACGAAGAAGCCCGCGAAGCCTTCGGCGCGCTCACCCATGCCATCGAGCGGGGTTACGTCGACCTCGAATAGGTTGCGGCCTCAGGCCCTTTCCGGGTAAAGCCCCGCCAATCCCGGCTGGGACGCCGGCGCGACGCCGCGCTCGGTGATCAATCCCGTAACCAATCTGGCCGGCGTCACGTCGAAGGCGTAGTTGGCGGCATTGGCACCATCGGGCGTCAGCTGCACGGTGACGACTTCGCCCTTCGCGGTCTTGCCGGCGATCTCGGTCACTTCCTTGCCGTTGCGCAGCTCGATCGGGATATCCTTGACTCCGTCGGTGAGCGTCCAGTCGATGGTCGGACCGGGCAGTGCGACGTAGAACGGCACGCGGTTGTCATGGGCGGCGAGCGCCTTGAGGTAAGTCCCGATCTTGTTGCAGACGTCGCCGGATGCCGCCGTGCGGTCGGTGCCGACGATGCAGAGATCGACCTGGCCGTGCTGCATCAGGTGGCCGCCGACGTTGTCGACGATGACGGTATAGGGAACACCGTGCTGGCCCAGTTCCCAGGCGGTCAGGCTGGCACCCTGGTTGCGGGGCCGGGTCTCGTCGACCCAGACGTGGACCGGGATGCCGGCGTCGTGCGCCTTGTAGATAGGGGCGAGCGCGGTGCCCCAGTCGACGGTGGCGAGCCAGCCGGCGTTGCAGTGGGTGAGTACGTTGACCTGCGCCGGCCTGCCGCGCTTTTCCCAAGCGGCTTCGATCAGGCCCTTGCCGTGATCGCCGATGGAAGAACAGATCGTGACGTCCTCGTCGGCGATCTCAGCCGCGCGCGCATAGGCGGCGGCAGCGCGTTCGCCGGCCGCCATGCCTGAGAGCAGGCCTTTCATGTCGTCGAGCGCCCAGCGCAGATTGACCGCCGTCGGTCGCGTCTCGTAGAGCCGCGCGTAGGCGGTCTCGAGGCCGGCATCGGAGGCGTCCTCGGCCATCGCCAAGGCCATGCCGTAGGCGGCGGTGGCGCCGATCAGCGGCGCGCCCCGCACCCACATGTCGCGGATGGCGGTGCAGGCCGCCTTCAGGCCCTTGAGCGGCACCACGACGAATTCGTGCGGAAGGCGCGTCTGGTCGATGATCTCGACCGTGCTGCCGTCGTCGGCCAGCCAGATGGTACGATAGGGTTTGCCGTCGACGTTCATGCCAGCACCTTCATTTCAAAACCTTCTCGAAATAAACGCGGTCGAACCCGTCCTCGTGGACGCGGTGGGTCTCGACGTAACCGAGCCTGGGATAGAAGTCCAGGTTCTCGCGCATGTGGATGTTGGTGTAGAGGAAAAGCCGGCCAAGCCCCTTCCGCCGTGCCTCGGCCTCGCAGAAATCGAGCAACCGGCGGCCCAGCCCCTGGCCGTGGCGGCCCGGGTCGAGGGCGACGTTCTCGACGAACTGCCCTCCTTCCTTCTCGAAAGTGACGACGAAACCAACGACCTCACCGCCATCCTCGATCACATAGGCCTCCGCGTCGGCGACGTGCTGGGCGAAATCGGCGACCATGGGCGCTGGTTTACGGCCGATACGCTCGACGTAAACGGCATAGGCGGCGGCGATGGCGGTCATCGCCGGTACGTCGGCGAGCGTCCCCGGTCGGAGATGGCGGGCGCCGCCGGCATCGGCCTACTCGGGCGCCTCGACCACGTAGATGGAGCGGTCGACGCCGCCGTCGAGCTTCGCGAGTGCAGCCTGGTAGGCGTCCGAGTTGTAGCACTGAACGGCGGCTTCGAAACTCGGGAACTCGGTGACTACAACGCGGGTCTGCTCCGGCCCTTCCAGGGTCGCGGTGCGGCCGCCGCGGGCCAGGAAGTTGCCGCCGTGCGCCTTGATGGCGGGGCCGGCGGCCTCGGCGTAGGCCTTCATCTTGTCGGCGTCCTTGACGGTCATGTGCGAGCCGATCCAATAAGCCTTGGGCATGGCGTTTCCTCCTTGGGATGTGGTTCGTTCAGGCGCCCAGCACGCGGCCGGCGACGGCGTCGAGCTTGGCGACCATGGCGGGATCGCGGGCGTCCGGGTGGGTGATGATGGCGTTTTCCAGCGCCGTCTGGCAGCCGGCGTGGCAGCTCTCGGCGCGACCGGAAAGCTTGGGCGCGGTCCGCTTGACCAGCGAACGGCCCTTGTCGGCGTTGTCGAGCAACACGGCGATAATCGATTCGACGCTGACGTGGTCGTGGTCCGGATGCCAGCAGTCGTAGTCGGTGACCATGGCCACGGTGACGTAGCAGATCTCGGCCTCGCGGGCGAGCTTGGCTTCCGGCATGTTGGTCATGCCGATGACGTCGCAACCCCAGGAGC
>JAYOXJ010000014.1:0-24494 GCA_038152725.1 Rhodospirillaceae bacterium | reverse complement strand
TTCTCGTGAGACTTAAAATCAGCACACCAATTCGGTTGATGCGCTTGCAGTCGTTGATTCTTCGCATTGGTACGATTCCGGTTACGATGTTCCTACCGCGTTTATTCCCATATTCGCAAAACGACGTTATTGTCTCCGCCGATCTGTCCTTTAGGCGTATTACTTAGGTTAAAAAAGTATGACATTTTTCGAATCGACGCAAAATTGTATATAAATATACATAACTCTCGCAAAAGTTGTCGTTGATATACCGTCCCTGAGAAACGACGTTCGTCGCCGGCGTCCAGGCAGCACTTTTCAGAAGTCGGCGTTCGCTACGCGGTCATCACCGCGCGGGCTCGCTCCAGAGTTGGTGTTTCCTCGTCGAGCAGCAGTTTAGCCGCCGCCGTTTCCGCCTCGGCATCGTCCAGGCTCATCGGGTCGTGCGGGCGCAGGCGATGGTCCATCACCAGCCGCGACAGCAACAGCCGTCGTGCGTCGCCCGAGCTTTCGCCCATCATCACGCCTTCGCGCGCCAGCAAGGTCGCGGTCATGACATGGTAGAGCGCGTTCGAGGCCTGACGAGAGAATTGTTCGCGCTCGTCGGTCTCAGCGACGGCACCGGCAAAGCGCACGGCGCGGTCGACCATGGCGATAAGCTCGCCCCGGTACTGGCCGGGGACGCCGTCGGCGGCCTCGACCGTGTTCTTGAGTTCCCGGCCGAGCGCCTCGTGAGCGCGGGCCTTGCGGATGGCACGCTTGGTGACGTCGAGGGCGACGATCGACGACGTGCCCTCCCACACCACGCCCAGGTGCGCGTCGCGCACGAGCCGCGCATTGACCCATTCCTCGATGTAGCCGTTGCCACCGCGCGCTTCCAAGGCTGCCGTCGCGACCTTGACGTTGTCTCTGGACATGCGGCCCTTTAAGAGCGGCGTGATGATGCGGAGCGCGCGCTCGGCACTCTCGTCGCCGCCATCGGCGCGTTCCATGATCGAGGCGGTGTACATGAAGGCCGAAAGCGCCTGTTCGGTCGGCACCATGGTCTTCATGATCTGGCGGCGCATCAGCGGATGGTTGACCAGCCGCTCGCCGAAAGTGAAGCGGTTTCGAGCCACCGCCATGGTTTCATTGAGGCAGCGGCGCATCATGGCGGCGGCGCGCACGCCGTGCGAAAGCCGGCTCAGGTTGACCATGTCGAGCATGTGCTTGAGGCCCTTGTCCTGTTCGCCGAGCAGGTAGGCCTCGGCGCCCTCGAACGTAACCTCGCCGGACGCCATCGATTTCGACCCAAGCTTCGGCTTGAGGCGAACGATGCGGTAGCCGTTGCGCGAACCGTCGTCCAAGGTGCGCGGCACGGCGAACAGCGAAAGCCCGCGGCTGCCGGCCTGGGCGCCGGTCGGGCGGGCGAGCAGCATGATCAGCCCGCCATCGGTGGTCGAGCAGAACCATTTGTTGCCGAAGATGCGCCACTTGCCGTCCTCGAACCTGGCCTCGACCTCGATGTTGCCGACGTCGGAGCCGCCCGATTGTTCGGTCATGAACTGGGCGCCGGTGACCATGTCCTTGTACTTGTCGGCGGTCATGCGCGGGAAATAGCGCGCGCGGGTTTCGGGATCGGCGTACTTGCCGACCAGAAAGGCGGACGTGTCGGTGGCACTGACCGGGCACATCAGGCCGAACTCCGACTGCACGAACAGGTATTGGATGGCGTATTTGACGACCGCCCCCATTTTCGCCGGCCAGCCGAAGGCGCCCGGCTTGTGGCTCATGCGGTTGAGCGCGAAGTCCTCGTAGGCCATGCGCTCCATTTCCTTGTAGGCGGGATGGTATTCAATCCAGTCCTCGTCGCGGCCGAAGCGGTCGCGGTAGTGCAGCACCGGGGGGTGACGGTCGGCGGTGCGCGACAATTCGTCGAGCTTGCCGCCCGAGAGTTCGCCCAGACGCTCGAAGTGCGGCGCCATATGCGCGTGCAAGTCCGGCGCGAGATAGTGCTCAAGCAGCGCCTTGAAGGCAGGATCCAGGTGATAGAAGTTTTCGCCGTGGCAATCGGGCGCCACCCATTCGGCGCCGCTCAGGCCCTCCGGCGTTGCCGGCGATTTCGCTTGCATTTCGTTCATGGCCGTTCTCCCCTGCGAGGGCGCATTATGGCGCCGCGCCAACGCCAGGGGCAATCGCTTTGGCCGCGCGTTCCGTTGCGTGAAACGTCTTCGAATTCCTTGGGGGGAGTGCATGTCGGCGTTGCAGTTGACCGTGCTGGTGTGCACGGCGCAGGTGCTGGCCCAGATCGGTGCGTTCTCGGTGCCGGCGTTGCTGCCGAGGTTCATCGCGGATTGGTCGCTGACCAATACCGAGGCCGGCTGGATCACCGGCATTTTCTATCTGGGTTATGTCGCGGCCGTGCCGGTGCTGGTCAGCCTGACCGACCGGATCGATCCCAAGCGCGTCTATCTCTTCGGCGTTTCGATGATCACGCTGGCCGGTTTCGGTTTTGCGTTCCTGGCGGAAGGCTTCTGGAGCGCGGTGCTGTTCCGCCTGGTTTGGGGCATCGGCTGGGCCGGCACCTATATGCCAGGCCTGAAGGCGCTTTCCGACATCGTCGAGGGTCCGGGACAATCGCGTGCGGTCGCCGGCCATGCCGCGTCCATCGGCATCTCCGGCGCGCTTTCGTTCGTCATTGCGGGCACGGTTGCCGAGACATTCGGTTGGCGTTTTGGTGTCGCGGTCGGCGGTGTCGGCGCGGCGCTATCATTCCTGATCATGCTGTTCGGCCTGCCGGCGCGTCCGCCCAAGCCGGTTGAGGGCCCGAAGACGGCGCTGTTGGATTTCCGCCCGGTGCTGACCAACCGCTCGGCCATGGCGTATTCCATCGGCTATTGCGTGCACACGCTCGAGATGGGCGCGCTCAGGAACTGGGTGGTGGCGTTCCTCGCCTTCGCCGCCGCCGGTACCGGGAGCGCCGCCGCCGGAGACTGGCTGGCGCCGACGGCGGTGGCCTCCGCCATGGGCCTGTTCGGTGTCTGGGCCAGCGTGACCGGCAACGAACTCTCGATCCGCTTCGGCCGTCGGCGGTTGATCTTGGGGGTGATGACGCTGGCGCTATTCGTCGCCGCCGGCATCGGCTTCGCATCCGGCGTGTCGTATATCCTGGCGGCCGGTCTGGTGATCGTCTACGCGGTGCTGATCTGGGCCGACTCGTCGTCGCTGACGGCCGGTGCGGCGGGTTCGGCCCGGCCCGGCCAGCGCGGCGCCACATTGGCCGTGCATTCGACTCTGGGTTACACCGGTGGCTTCGTCGGCCCCTTGGTGATTGGCGGTGTCTTGGATCTCATGGGCGGCATGTCCGTACTCGCCTGGGGCGTCGCCTTCGCCGCCGTCGCCGTTATCATGCTGGCCGGACCGCTCGCCATCCTGATCCTCAAACCGGAAGGGCTGGCAGGCGACCGCTGATGACCGTCGATCCGGCACACAACGCGCTGGTCGTCGGCGTTTTCGCCGCAACCTATCTCGGCATGGCCTTGGGCCGCGTGCCGGGCTTGCGCATCGACCGGGCCGGCATCGCGCTTTTCGCCGTCGCGGCGCTGCTCGCTTTCGGTGCCGTCGATGTCGGTTTCGTCGGCCGCGCCCAGGACGGTGCCACCTTGGTGTTGCTGTTCGCGCTGATGATCCTCTCGGCGCAACTGGCGGGCGCCGGATTTTACGATGTCTGTGCCCGGCGCATCACAATGGCCGATGCGAGCCCGAAGGCGCTGCTGGCGCTGACCGTCGTCGTCTCGGGCGTGTTATCGGCGGCGCTCGCCAACGACATCGTCGTCTTCGCCATGACGCCGCTGCTCTGTATCGGCCTTGCCCGGCGCGGGCTCGATCCAAGGCCCTATCTGGTGGCACTGGCCGGTGGCTCCAACGCCGGTTCGGCGGCGACCCTGATCGGCAACCCGCAGAACATCCTGATCGGCCAGGTCGGCGGCCTCGATTTCTGGAAGTTCCTGGCGGTCTGCGGCCCGCCCTCCGTCGTGGCGCTTTTGCTCGTCTACGTCAGCGTCAGTTGGGTTTGGCGGGCGGAACTGGCCGCACTCGGGACGCCGCCGGAAACGACGGCGCCGCCCGAATTCGACCGCTTCCAGATCGCCAAGGGGCTTTGCGTGCTGGCCCTGCTGGTCGCCATGTTCGCGACGCCGATGCCGCGTGCCGTCAGCGCGCTCGGACTGGCCGCACTCTTGCTGGCGAGCCGGCGCATGGCCAGCCGCGACATGATCGGCGCCGTCGACTGGCACCTGCTTCTCTTGTTCGCCTGCCTGTTCACGGTGACCGCGGCGCTGGCGGCGACCGGCCTGGGGGCGGACGCCCTGGCCTGGCTCAAGACGCATGGGCTGCTGCCGTCCGGCGTCGGCGTCATGGCGCCGCTGGCGCTTATACTCTCCAACACCATCGGCAACGTGCCGGCGGTGATCCTGATCACCACGGTCTGGAAAGGGATACCGGAGGGCGCCTTCTACGGCCTGGCGCTGCTCTCCACGCTGGCCGGCAATCTGGTGCTGGTCGGGAGCCTGGCCAACCTGATCGTCGCCGAGCGCGCGGCTTCCGTCGGCGTCACGCTCGGCTTCAAGGATTTCGCCCGTGCCGGTATCCCCATGACGCTGGCGTCGATGGCGATGGCGGTGCTTTGGCTGCTCTTCGGCGGCTGGATGCCCTGGGCAGGGTAAAAGCGCTCAGCCCTTGAGGCCGGCGTAGTACTCCTGCAGCACCTTGACCACCTCGGGCCGCGAGAATTCCGGTGGGATCGCCTCGCCCTCGGTCAGCATGCGGCGCTGCTCGGTGCCCGACACCTGGATCTGATCCTCCTTGCCGTGCGGGCAGGTCTTGGCGGTGGCCATGCCGTAGCACTTGGTGCAGTAGAAGGTGATGTCGATCTTGAGCGGCCGGCATTGCAGGCGCTCGGGCCCGACCTCGTCGAAGATGTGGTGCGCGTCGAACGGGCCGTAATAGTCGCCGACGCCGGCATGGTCGCGCCCGACGATCAGGTGCGAGCAGCCGTAGTTCTGGCGGATCAGCGCGTGGAACAGGGCCTCGCGCGGACCGGCATAACGCATCTCGATCGGGTAGCCGGCCTGAATCACCGTGCCCGGGCGGAAGTAGTTGTCGATCATCGCCTGGATCGCCTTGGTGCGGACATCGGCCGGAATGTCGCCGGCCTTGAGCTTGCCCAGCACCTGATGGATGAAGACGCCGTCGGTGACCTCGACCGCGATCTTGACCAGATGCTCGTGGCTTCTGTGCATGGGGTTGCGGGTCTGGAACGCGGCGACGTCGGACCAGCCCTTCTCGGCGAACTGGGCGCGCGACTCGGCCGGGCGCAGGTAGAGATCGGCGAACATCGACGGGAACGGACCTTCGTCCAGCACCGTCACCGGGCCGCCAAGGTTGAACTCGCCCTGGTTCATCACCTTCTCGACGCCGGGGTGCTTCATGTCGGTGGTGCGGAACACGTGCTCGCACTCGAGCGCCTTGTCGGGGCGGTACTTCGACGTCACCCGCATGATCGCCATGATGCGGCCGGACTCTGAGTCGACCAGGGCGACCTCTTCCTCGTCGTGGATCTGGTCGGCCAGCGCGCGGTCGGCGGAAAGCGTGACCGGGATCGGCCAGAAGACGCCGTTCGAGAGCGTCATGTCGACGCAGGCGCCCTTCCAGTCGTCACCGTCCATGAACCCATCGATGGGGGAGTAGGCGCCCATGGAGAGCATGAGCACGTCGGAGACCTCACGGCTGGTCATCGGCACCTGTTTCAGCGTCTTGGCGCGGGCCAGTTCCTCGGCGCGTTCCGATTCCGGCGCCAGCAGCGGCTTCAGGCCTTGGCCGCCGTGCGGTTCAACGAGCTTCGACATGTCGTGTGGTCCTCCCTTAGCTGGATGCCGTGAAGATAAATCACCGCGGCGCCAATTTTGCAAAGGGTTTGCCGGGTCGGCCGCCATTAATTATTAGAATCCGAACATGAAACCTCCGGATACCTATGTCGTCAGGAACGTCCGCCCGCTGGGTGCGGCGCCGACCGATATCCTGGTCGAGGGCGGCGTCATCAAGGCGCGCGGCGCCGGTCTTTCTGCACCTGCCGGCACGGCGGCCATCGAGGGACGTGGCCGGCTCGCGCTGCCGGGCCTTATCAACGCGCATTGCCATCTCGACAAGACCCGTTTCGGGCTGCCGTGGTGGCCGCATGCCGCCGGGCCGCAACGCGACTCGCGCATCCCCGTCGACCGCGAGATCAGGCCAGACCTGATGCCCAGCACGGCGGAGCGCGCCAGGCGGCTTTGTCTGCACATGGCCGAGCTCGGTACCACGCATATCCGGAGCCACGTCGACGTCGAACCCGAGTTCGGCCTCGCCGCCGTCGATGCATTGCTGGAAATGCGGGCCGGGCTCGAGGGCGGGCCCATTGTCGAGTTGGTCGCCTTCCCGCAGTTCGGCCTGCTGACCAATCCCGGGACGGCGGCATTGTTGGAGGCGGCCTGCCGAGCGGGCGCCGAATGCGTCGGCGGCATCGACCCTTCGGTCATCGACGGTGACGCCGAGGCGCATCTCGATACCGTCTTCGCCAACGCCGAACGCACCGGCGCCGGCATCGACATCCATCTGCACGAAAGCGGCGAAGTCGGCGCCGCGTCGCTGGCCATGATCTGCGAGCGCACGCGCGCACTTTCCATGGCAGGCCGCGTCGCGGTCAGCCATGCGTTCTGTTTGGGCACCGTGGCGGATGCTCGAGCGGGCGCGTTGATCGACGCCATGGCGGAAGCGGGAGTCGCCGTCGTCACCTACGCGCCGGGCAATTCGCCGGTGCCGGATTTGAAGCGCATGGAGGCGGCCGGGGTGACGGTGGCGCTCGGAACCGACGGCATCCGCGACGTCTGGACGCCCTACGGCGACGGCGACATGCTGGAACGCGCCATGATGCTGGCCTATCGGTTGGGCTACCGCCGCGACGAGGATATCGAACTCGCCTTGGACGCCGCGATTACCGGCGGTGCCAAGGTGATGGGCTTGGCCGACCAAGGCCTCGCGGTCGGATGCGCCGGTCGGATCCTGCTGGTCGATGCCGAGACACCGGCGTAGGCGGTCTGCGTCCACCCGGCCTCGGTTCAGGCGGTAGGTTTCCTGTCGGTGAATTCGATTTCGCCGCCAGGCAATAGATAAAGCACCAGTGCCCGCCCGCCGGTGACGGGGGGGAAATGATCGGAGCCCGGCGCGTTGACGCACCATCCCGCACCCTGGCCGTCGAACTCGGCGCCGGCGGTCTCGGGCATGGTCAGGCAGACTTCGCCGGTCGGGTGGATGTGATGCGGCCCGACGATATCGGTCAGATCGACCACGTCGACGGAGAGATCGTGGGTTTCTGGCTTGGCTTCGATGACTCGGCCGAAGCGGCGGCCTTCACCGCCCTGCGCGCACATCCAACCGGCGGCGATGGCGGCGCGGCAGGCGTCGTGGATCTGGCGGAACGTGTCGCCCGAGGCGGGGAAGGCGTCGTTGAGCCTGCGTTCGAGGCCGCCGTCGATGGCGCCGGCCGCGACCGCGTCGAACACGGGCGCCATCAGTTTCTCGAAACTTTCCGGTGTCATTGCCGCCGCCCTCGCCAAGTCGAACCCGCGTGAAAAGTGCCATGGCGGCGTTGCAGGGTAAAGGACGTCCAATTTGTCGAGCGGCTGGATTTACGTCCGGCCGTAGGCGATCATCACGGAACCATATCGAGAAAGGGACGGCCATGGCCCTCGTGCTCTATGAACTTTGCGGCGCCAACGATCTCCGCTTCAGCCCATATTGCTGGCGCACGCGCCTGGCGTTGAAGAAGAAGGGCCTCGACTACACCACCGAGCCGGTGCGCTTCACCGACAAGGAGAAGATCGCGTTTTCCGGACAAATCCGCGTGCCGGTGCTGGTCGACAACGGCAAGACCGTGTTCGACAGCTGGGATATCGCCGAACACCTTGAGGACGCTTATCCCGATAGGCCGTCATTGTTCCCGGGGGCGCGCGGGCGCCAGTACGCCAAGATGACACAGGATTGGATGAACCCGCTGCACAAGCATATCGTCGGCGCCATCATTTTCGACATCTACAACAAGCTCGATCCGGCCGACTTCACCTATTTCCGCGAATCGCGCGAGAAATTGTTGGGCGGCAAACTGGAAGACATCCAGGCCGGGCGCGAGCAGAGCCGCCAGCAGTTCAGCGAGGGCTTCGCCTCCATGCGCGCGCACCTGATGGACCAGCCGTTCATCGCCGGCGCGGCGCCTGCATATGCCGATTTCATCGTTTTCGGATCGCTCAAGTGGGCCGATCTTTGCAGCGATTTCAAGCTGTTCGCCGCCGATGACCCGATCAGCGCATGGTATGGGCGGGTCGTCGCCGAGATGGGCGTCTCCTGATTTATACTCGCCCGAACGGCTTATGACGCCAGGCCGCTTCGCCTCCGCAATATGGTGCAGCGCAAAAGATATAATTGATAAATGATGATTTCGCGCCATTTTCTCGCATATTGCATCGCAACAATACCGGCGGTGTTAACCATTGTGGCGAAGACCACCCTTTTTTCGCCACGATGATTGTGAACATCAGGATTGGACCAGACGCGCGTGGCGCAAGCCACATATCAAACGTATCCATTTCCGAAGAAAACGCGCTTCCGGGACTAACGGTTTTTTCCGAAGCGCCGCTTGGGGTAGATGACGATGTTTCGCAGACACTTTCGTAGCCTCGCGCTGATCGCGGTGGTCCTGGCTTTTGCCGGGTTACTTTCCGCCGACGCAGCCGAATGGGACGATAACGCCAAGGCCATCCGGATCTCCGCCATGCCGTCCGGGCACCGCCTCGACGGCCAGGTGCTCCAGGACCTGCAGTGCCTAGCGCTTAACATCTATTGGGAAGCGCGTTCCGAGCCCATGTACGGCCAGCTCGCGGTTGCTGCCGTGACCATGAACCGGGTGCGCAACGAGCGCTTTCCCGACACCGTCTGCGAAGTGGTGAAACAAGGCGGCTGGAAACGCCGCCACCAGTGCCAGTTCTCGTGGTGGTGCGACGGCAAGCGCGACGAGCCCATGGAACAGGAAGCCTGGCGCCGGGCCCAGTTCCTGGCGCGGTTGGCCTATGCCGGGGTCAGCAGTGACCCGACCAAGGGCGCGCTCTGGTATCATACCGAGGACGTCAGCCCTTATTGGGGCGCGGTCAAGCACCCCATAACCAAGATCGGCCGCCACGTGTTCTACGTCGATCCCAACCGGCGCCCGGCGGCACGCGGCCAGTCTTAAGCCGCACCGCGCCGGATGCGGCGAAAACGACCAAGACAACCATATTCAATTTTGATAAAGTGTTGTCTCTGGTTTTGGTTGCCGGAGCAGGCCGTGGCCCGTTTTTCAGTCGCATTGTTGATCTGTTTGCTGGTGTCGGTCCCCGTGCGCGCCGCCGAACTGGTGATGTTCGGCGCCGGCAATTGCGAGTGGTGCGAGGTCTGGGACCGGGAAGTCGGCGGAGTCTACGCCAAGACCGCGGAAGCCAAGGCGGCGCCGCTCCGCCGGGTCGATGTCTTTACGAAGCGGCCGGCGGATCTCTCCCAGATCAAGGGGGTGCGCTACACGCCGACCTTTGTGTTGGTCGATCGGGGCCGCGAAATCGGGCGTATCGTCGGTTATCCGGGCGAGGACTTCTTCTGGGAACTGCTCGCCGGCCTGATCAAGAAACTGCCGTCAAATGCCGAACGCGCCTGTGCGGTCGGTCCGCAGGGAGGGAAGACATGTTGAGTAGAGGAATGGTGGCCGCCGCGGCCGTCTCGGTTTGTCTGAACGCAAGTGTGCCTGCGTTTGCCGACGAACCCGCGCTGATCGAATTCAAGATGATGACGCCGGAAACGGCGCTGCAACTGGCACAGGCCACCTTGGCCGATTGCCGCAAGCGCGGCTATCAAGTGGCGGTCAGCGTGGTCGACCGCTCCGGCGTCGAGCAGGTCATGCTGCGCGACCGCTTCGCCGGGCCGCATACGCCGGAGACCGCGCGGCTCAAGGCCTATACGGCGGCGAGCTTCCGCACCGACACGCAGGCGATGATGACGGCGACCCAGGCTGGCGAGCCGCAATCTGGCATCCGCCATCGGCCGGGGACGCTGATGGTGGGCGGCGGCGTGCCGGTCGATGCCGGCGGCACCCTGGTCGGCGCGATCGGCGTTTCCGGCGCGCCGGGCGGCGATATGGACGATGCCTGTGCGCGCGTCGGCATCGAGGCGATTGCCGATAAGTTGGCGTTCTGAGCGGGAATTTTTAGCCTCGCTGTCACACCAAGGCGAGATTTGAATTATATACATTAAAAATTTGTATTATCAGACATTTTACATTTTTCATATATTTAGGTAGATTGTTACGAATCGTTCGCATGTAGCTCATGCATCGGGTGGCCGCAAATCGGCACCCGGGCTACGGATAAGGAGCCCATGTTGTGAATAATGTCGACACAACACTGATGGAAAATGCCAAGCGGGCCAGCGAATTTCTCAAGGTCATGGCTAACGAGAATCGCCTGATCATCCTCTGCGCGCTGGCGCAGGGCGAGAAGAACGTCGGCGAGCTGGAAGAGATTCTCGGTATTCGCCAGCCGACCCTGTCGCAGCAACTGAGCCGCTTGCGCGCCGAGAACGTGGTGCGTACGCGTCGCGAGTCGAAGCAGATCTACTACCGTATCGCCAGCGACGAAGCGATCGAACTGATCGGCTTGATGCACGAACTGTTCTGCCGCACCGATGCCGTGCGTGCCAATGCGACGCCCGCGCCGGCGGCGGCCGTCGCCTGAACTAAACCGAACCGATCGAACTATTGCCTACCAGGCCGGCACGCCCTTGCCGGACCCTTCCAGTTGCGCGACGCGTGCCTTCAGGAACTTGTGGAAGTTCTCGCGCGCGTAGGCCTTTTCCTGGACGAACTGGAAAAAGGTGAGGAAGTGGAACGGCCGTAGGTATCCGGGAATGCGGCCAACCTCGATGTCTTTTCCAGCCTTGCCCTTGGTTTCTTCGAGTGACTCGGGGAAGAACTGGATGGTCGGCGTGTGTCGAATCTGGAACTGCGCCGCCAGTTCGCGTTCGCTCATCTCGGTGCCGTCGAAATTCTTGACCCGCCGCGACCCCTTGACGTCGAGCTGAACGATGGCGAAATGCGCCTTGATGAAATCGGTTACCGCGGGGATGGCGAAATTCACCAGGTGGGTCTCGCGGCAGTAGGGGCAACCTTCCAACTCCCACATGACGGCGAAGCGCTTGCCGGCGGCATGGGCTTCTTTCAGGTCGTCGCCGAGTTCGAGGAAACTTTCGATGAACCACTTCTGCGTATAGGAGCCGAAGGCACTGTCGCTGCGCACCGGCGCGTAGGCCGGCGAGGTCGCGCTGGAAGCGGCGAAACCGCGTCCGGCCAACGCCAAGGGGGCCGCGGCAAGCCCTATGGCGGCGATACGGTTGAAGCGGCGGCGCGCGAAATTCATGGCGGCGGGTTCCAAGCTCAATACGGTTTCGAATGAAGCGTATCATATAGCAAAATCCGCATATGTCATATAGGCTGATGCCTGTTCCGACGTGGCGTCAAGGAAATGTGAGGCGATGGATACGACGAGACGAGCCGTGCTCGTTTGGGCCGGATTGTGGCTTTGTGTGTACGGAATTTCAGGGCCGGCACGGGCCGATGCGGCGGCCGAATTCTATAACCGGTCAGCGGATGCCTACCGGCATTACCGCGAGGCGGTGTTTTATCTCAAGCGCAAGAACGCCATGGCCGGCGGTTTCGAACTCGAGAGCTTCCGCGACAAATGGCGCGCCTTGGATGCCGCCTATGGGGCGAAGCCGCCCGCGCCCTACGCCAAGGATGCCAAGTGGGCCGAGACGCTCGCCGCCGTCGCCGCCATCGCCGACAAGGCGCTCGCGACGGCGATGGACGGCGACACCGAAGCGGCGACCCAGGCGCTGGCGCCGGTGAAGACGATGCTGAGCGAACTCCGGCAGCGAAATGGCGTCGTGCTTTTCCGCGATCATATCGAGGCGGCCAACGCCGCCTTCAAGCGGTTATTTCATTTCCGCCGCCCGCCGCCGGACTTCGCCGACGCGGCCCAGGTGAAACGCCTCAGGGAAGACCTCGCCGCGGCAATCGCCGCCTACAAGATCTGCCGTGAGAAGGCGCCGGCCGATGTCGCCGGCGACGAACAGTTCCGCCGCCTGATCGACGACAGCCTGTTTTATCTCGACCGCATGTGGCTGGCGATCGATGAAAAGAACCAGGTCAACGTGGTCAACATCCTGCGCCGAGTGGTGTCGTCGGACGACATCCTGTGGCTGCGCTACGGCTGAGTGCCGGACGCCCTCAGCCTGCCTTGCCGAGCGCCGGGAAGGCCTCCAGCAGCCAATAGGCGAGGGTGGAGATGGTGCCGGTCAAGAACATCACGCCGGTGATCACCAAGAGCGCGCCCATGACACGCTCGACCGTCTGCATGTGCCGGCGCGCGCGGCGCATGAAACCCATGAACGGTTTCACCAAAAGGGCCGCGGCCAGGAACGGGATGCCGAGGCCGGCCGAGTAGGTGGCAAGCAAGGATGCGCCGCGGCCGACCGAGTCGCCGCTGCCGGCGACCATCAGGATGGCGGCCAGCACCGGTCCGACGCAGGGTGTCCAGCCAAAGGCGAAGGCGAGGCCGATGATGTAGGCGCCGATCAGCCCGGCCGGTTTGGCTTCGGCATGGAAGCGGGCCTCACGATACAAGAGCGGAATTCTGAAAACGCCCATGAAATGGAGGCCCAGGACGATGATGACGACGCCGGCGATCTTGGCCAGCACATCCAAGTAGGTCGAGACCAATTGACCGACGGCGCTGGCTGTGGCGCCGAGCGCGACGAAGACGGTCGAGAAGCCGAGCACGAAGGCGATGGCCGAGATGAACACCCGGCGCATGATTGCAGGGTCCGCCTCGCCCTCGCCGGCAACCTGGTCGAGCGTCACGCCGCCGAGGAAACAGAGATACGGTGGCACCAACGGCAGCACGCACGGTGACAGGAAGCTCAGCAGGCCGGCGCCGAAAGCGCCGGCGTAGGAAACGTCGAAACCACCCATGTTGTGCCACTACTCCATTCAGGGGGTTGGTCGAATTTCGGTCGGGGCCGTGCCTAGGCCCCCTTGATGCGGATGTTGTTGTTCTCCGGCACCCGCACGACCTTCTTCTTCGAGATGTAGTCGGAGAGCACGTCGTAGATCGGCGGGCCCTGCGTGCCTTCGTTGACCGAGGCCCAGCCGGAGACCACGTACTCGCGTTTCGGGTCGATCGGCTTGCCGGTCTTGACCAGCGTCATGTCGGTGATGCGCTGGCCGATCGGCTTCTTGATGTCGATGGCGTAGGCCATGCCGCCGACGCGCACCATGTCGCCGCCCTGCTGGTAGTAGGGGTCGGGGTTGAACAGGTTATCGGCGACGTCTTCCAGAATGTCCTTCAACAACTGGCCGGTCATCTTGTTGCGGTAGGCGTTGGGATAGGTGATGGCGGTCTGGTGGTAGACGTGATCGACCGTGATGTCGGCGCCCGGCGGCAGGCTGGAGCCCCAGCGGAAACCGGGCGACAGCGCGATCTCCGCGTCGCGTTCCTCGAGCAGCGCCTGGCAGATCAGGTCGTCGAAGGTGCCGTTGAAGTTGCCGC
The DNA here is from genome assembly GCA_038152725.1 of Rhodospirillaceae bacterium. Lineage (GTDB taxonomy): Bacteria > Pseudomonadota > Alphaproteobacteria > Rhodospirillales > Casp-alpha2 > TMED8. Next base: position 10,818 of record JAYOXJ010000014.1, on the reverse strand, counting down.
GCCGGTACAACAGCGACTCGGTCCGGCCGAGCACGCGGTCGAGTTCCTTGGCGTACGGCGCGCGGATCTTCTGGATCAACGCCGCCATCTCCGGGTCCGGCTTGATCGCGTCGGAGAACACCGGGATCAGGCGGAAGCGGAAGTCGGTGACCTGCTTCGACTTTACCTCGAGATCGAGGCGGGCGAGGAACTTGCCGTGCGAGCCGGACGCGACCAGCAGCGTCTTGCCGACCTTCTCGACGGCGGGTAGCGCGTCATGGGTGTGGCCGGTCAGGATTACGTCGATGCCCTTGAGCTCGCCAGCTAGCTTGCGGTCGACGTCGAAACCGTTGTGGCTCAGGAACACGATCAGGTCGGCGCCGGTGGCACGGGCTTCGTCGACGCGCTTCTGCACCAGCGTGTCGCGGATGCCGAACGACCATTTCGGGATCATGTAGCGCGGGTTGGCGACCGGCGTGTAGGGGAATGCCTGGCCGATGACGGCGATCTTGACGCCCCCGCGCTCGAAGGTGTGGGTCGAGGCGAACACGGTCTCTTCCCAATCGGTGTCGACGACGTTGCCGGCGAGGAACGGGAACTTGAGCTTGTCCTTGAGCTGCTTCACGCGCTCGGTGCCGTAGGTGAACTCCCAATGCGCGGTCATGGCGTCGACGCCGAGCGCGTTCATGACGTCGACCATGTCCTCGCCCTGGGTCTTGAGTGCCGTGTAGGAGCCCTGCCAGGTGTCGCCGCCGTCGAGCAGCAGCGTGTTGTTCGGGCGCTCGGCACGGATCGCCTTGACCAGCGTCGCCATGCGGTCGAGGCCGCCGACGCGGCCGTAGCTCTTGGTCAGGGCGGCGAAGTCTTCGCTGGTCAGCGCGTAAGCTTCCGGCGATTTCGCCTTGAGGCCGAACTTCTTGAGGAAGTCCTTGCCGGTCAGGTGCGGCGGCAGGCCGTGCGCCATGCCGACGCCGAGATTGATCGAGGGTTCGCGGAAGAACAGCGGCACCAACTGCGCGTGGCAGTCGGTGAAGTTGAGGAGGGTGACCTGGCCGACCGGGGAGAACTTGAGCAGTTGGTCCTGGGTGATGGTCTGCTGGGCGGCGGCGCGCGACAACGCGCCGGGCGTCCCGGTCAGCACGGCGGTGGCGGCTGCGATCTGAAGGAACTCACGACGGTCCAACACTGTTACTTAACTCCTTCGCGCGGTGTGTTAGCATTTGGATAAACGAAGGGGGATGCGATGAATAACCGCATCCCCCCTGCTACAATCGTCGTATTGTGTCTCAGTTGCGCACAGCGGGGGTCTCAACCGGAAGGCCTCGGCCTCGCCACGCAATATAAAGCTCTAGGTCGTTATATTCGTCTGAACCGTAAGCGTATGGCGTCGCACGCACCATTGAGTGACAGCCGCGGAACCGCCTATGAGCAGAGCCAGCCTTCTGCCACTTGAAACGGTAGGTGGGAAATCCGTTTATTTGTCCCTGTGAGAGTAAGTTTGCTCGGGCTCTTTTCCCATTATTGTCCTCATGGCAGTGCTTACACGCCATTCCGAACTGACCGTTACGCTCATAGTACATCGCCTTCCCCTTGGCGAAATGTGGAGCTGCCTCGTCGTCAATGCTTACGTTCATGGGCATGCCGCGTGACTGATTCCGGACGTAAATTGTCATTGCTAAGAGCTCATTAGACTCGTACTTCCATGCCTTCGTCTGCATGCGCTCTGTGCGGCAGGTGTTGATCTGTTGCTCAATGTTTTTAAGTTTTTTCAGGCCTTTGTCATATTTTGGATAGAGCGTAGCGACGCCCTTCATCGAATTGGCGGCGTCCTTGTGGCAAGATGCGCAAGACTTGCCCGCTTTTCCATCGACTTGGCTCCACAGCCCCTCGCCCTGATCAACATACATCATAGCGGGGTTTTTGAAGTCATCGTCTTGGATCGCCTGTGTTTCTTTTGTGGCGTAAGTATAGCCACTGCGCCGGTCGTCGACGGCGTATTTTCCGTACTTGCCGTCGGCGAGAGCTCTTGACGCGTTGCTGCCAGCCAACATAGCGACCACAATCAAGGTCACGGCTCCAAGATAAGCCTTTTTCATTTTAGCTCCCCCTGTTTTCAAGTGGCGTCGATTTTAACGCTCTGTTTGACCACTGCACCTTTGTCGTCGGTCCAGGCGATTTCCAGCGTGCCGCTCTCCGCAACCTTCATTTGGAAGGACATGTAAGGATTGGCGGAGATCGCCGGGTGCCAGTCGGCCGAGAACGCTGGCTTGCCGTTGAAAGATGCGACGAACTTATTAATGATTAAGCGCGGGATCTTGTTGCCGGTCTTGCGATCCTTGCGCTGCCCGGTTTCCATGACGTGGGAAATCAGGGTCTTTACCTCGAAGACTTCACCCTTCTTGACCGACGAGGGGGCCTTCACGCGGGCTTTCGATTTTGCCATTTCACATACTCCCTATAGCCGGTCAGCCGCCGCAGCCGCCGATGGTGACTTTGATTTCGGCCTTGGCCATCATGAACGACCCGTCGCCCATTTCCGCCACCGCGACGATGTTCTGGGTCTTGGCCAGGCGGATGCGGGTCGAGATATCGGCCTTGCCAGACATACCAGTGAAGTGGAACGAGGCGACATCTGGGTTCGGGTTGCCGTCGGCGTAGATATGGATCGCCTTGACGTTGTCGGCATCGGACATGGCGCTGTCGACCTTGATGCCGATCGGCACGGTCGAGCCGTTTTCCGCGATCTGCGGGGTTTCCAGCGTAATTTTGCCCATGGTGAGCTTCTTGCCGCCGGTGGCCTTCATTATGGCGGCATCGGTGGCCTTCGCGTCGGCGAATGCCGGGCCAGCGAGGCTGATGCCCATTGCCGCGACGGTGCCGGCACCGAGCAGCTTCATCAGCTGACGGCGGTTCACCTGGCGAGTTTCCAGGGTTTTGTAGATCATGATGTTCTCCTCAATGAAAAACCAAAAACTTATATCTAAGAAGGCGCCAGTGGGTTTATTTCAATGTCACAAGATAAGCTACCACGTCCTCGACTTCTTGAGCAGAGAGCACAGTCTTGCCTTTGAATTTCTTGTTAACCCTTTTGAGGCCATCCAAATGATAAAAAGCCGGCATGATGGTGTCTTCGTTGAGCGCCTTTGGGTTTACGACACGCAGCCGGAGTTCCCCCTCCTTGTAGCGAGACCCCACGCCCGTCAGGTCGGGTCCGATCTCGCCGTGGAACTGCTGCTCGGGGATCGGCATGACGTGGCAGGCAAGGCAATTGCCTTTCTGTCGATTGATGGCGACCTTCCGCCCCTCGATTGCGTTGCCGGGCTTGCCGGTGAGCGACTTGATGATGGCGTAGCCATCGACCTTGTAAGCCACTAGTTTGGCCATTTCGGCTGCTGTACCGGTTTTTTGACCCGCGCACAAAAGCAACACGGTCCCGATGGCCGAAACGGCCAGAGTTTTAATTCTCAAGGCTTTTCTCCTCCTCCAGAGTACGCTCTCCCGTTCGTGTCTTGCGCCAATTTTTTTTGGTGGCGCTTGGGGACGCTTCGTTACGGGAGAAGCGTAACTATGTTTCCCTGTAGCAAGCAATCATATTCAAAAATTATAAAACATCAAGAAGGAAACCACACAAAGATAAGGGAAGGTTAGAACCGACGTGAGAGAGAATGAGCGTGGCCGGTAACGACAAATTGACGGCACAACCGTATTGCGGTGGCGCCCATGCGTTGCGACAAAAACGGGCTCGTGCTACCATCTACGATCAATGATTTGCGTGTGATGCGGCGATAAATAAGGTGTGCCGTGCGGGGGGAGATGGCGATGACAGAGACAGTTCGAGGCACAGCGTCGCATCGGCACCTGTGGCTAGCGGCGTTCGCGTTGATCGGGGCCTTCCTGGTTGCCGTTCCGGCTTCGGCCGAAAAGAAATTGTTGCCGGAAGTCGAATCAAACGAGGAGGGGCTCCACGTCCAGCCGTGGTTCCGTTCGACGTTCCTGAACCTCAAGGACGACATGGTCGAGGCGGCGGCGGAAGGCAAGCAGCTCGCCATCATCTGGGAACAGAAGGGCTGTCCCTATTGCCGCGAGATGCACCGGGTCAACCTGCGCGACCCCGAGACCGTCGAATACATCAAGAAGCACTTCTTCGTCGTGCAGCTGAACCGGTGGGGCGACCGCGAGGTCGTCGACACCGACGGCGAGAGGACGACGGAGAAGAAGCTCGGCCAGAAGTACCGCGTGCAGTTCACGCCGACCATCCAGTTCCTGCCCAAAGGCAAGCCCCCGAAGGACGGCAAGGCCTCGGCGCGCGACCTCGAGGTGTGGCGCCTGCTCGGCTACTGGAAGCCGTTCCACTTCCAGCACACCTTCGTATATGTGAGCGAGGAGGGCTACAATTCGGAGCAGGACTTCCAGCGCTGGCTGCAGGCGCGCGCGCGCAAGTACGAGGCCGAGGGCAAGGAAGTGAAGCTGTGGTGAGCGCCGGCGCGGCCGGCCAAGGCTAGCCGCGCTGGAACATCGCCTTTAAGGCGCCGCCGAGCGAGCCTTCTTCCAGGTACTTCATGCCATAGACGCCGCCGGTGATGATCGAGGCGAGCGCGAGCACCGAGCCGAACGCCAGCGTCGACATGCCGCTTAGGCCCTGGCCGATGGTGCAGCCGAGCGAGAGGATGCCACCGACGCCCATGATCGCCGCGCCGAAAATGTGGCGCAGCATGTCGTTGCCGTCGCTGAACGCCTCGATACGGAATTCGCCGGCGCTCTTGGCGGCGATAAACGAGCCGACGATGACGCCGCCGACGACCGCGATGCCGAAGTTGATGGTCGCGCCGGTGAAGGTCATCAGGTACTGGATGCTCTCGCCAACCGGATTGACGAAGCTGACCGACGAAAGCGCCGTCGGCTCGAACTCGTCGAAGCCGACCACGCCGGTAATGTACCAGGCCGCCGGGATCAACGCGCCGAGGATCGCGCCGCCGGCGATGTCGCGCTTGGATGCGCGGAACTCCGCGCTCTTGAAGCAGAATGCCAGCAGCAGGACGACGACGACGGCGGCGATGGCGCCGCGCGCCGCTTCCGCGCCCATGCCGGTGGCGGCGGCGAGGAAGTCGGGCAGGCCCTGCGCCTTGAGGCCCTTGGCCGCGAGGTCGACGTTGGTGACGGCTTCCAGCTCGACGCGCGCGAGGCCGATCAGGCCGCGCACCGTCATGTAGGCGAACACGCCCATGACCAGGCCCACCAGCAGCGACTTAAGGTTGCCAGCGCCGAGCCGCACCAGCGTCTTGTTGCCGCAACCGCCGGTCATGGTCATGCCGAAGCCGAACAGCAATCCGCCGAGGATCGCGCCCGACCAGCCCAGGTTGGCGGTCAGGTAGATCGACTTGTTGAGGTTGACGAGGCCGGCCAGATGCAACGCCTGGCTGCCGGCGATGGCGACCGCGATGGCGAGCATCCAGGCGCGCATGCGGTTCCACTCGTCCATGAACACCATGTCGGAGATCGCGCCCATGGTGCAGAAATTGGTGCGTTGCGCGGTGGCGCCGAAGGCCACGCCGAGCACGAATCCGAGTCCGCAGACGATCCAAAGGGTAGGCAGTTCCATGACGTTGAAGCTCCTTATCGCGGCACGCTTGGCTTGATGGTATCGCGCGTCATCGCGGCGGTTGCAAATCCGCCGTTGCCATTTAACACTTTACAAAATTATAGAATGAGATTTTCTAACGGCAATGGTAATCTTGCATTGTGCGCCGGCGAGCGGCGCACGGATCAATCGAACCTTAGGCGAATTGAGGGGGAGTCATGGCGACTGAAACTTTGGACGCGAAGGGGCTCAACTGCCCGATGCCGATCATGAAGGCGAAGAAGGCGATGAAGGCGCTTGCCGCCGGCGACACGCTGGCGATCGAGGCCACCGACCCCGGCGCCGTGAAGGATTTCGAGGCGTTCTGCCGCGCCACCGGCAACGAGCTTGTGGAATCGGGCGAGCAGGGCGGCGTCTTCCACTTCCTGCTGCGCAAGAACTGAGGCGCGGTCGCGCCGCCTCACGCCTCGGGCGGGCGCACGCGCCAGGCGCCGCGGGTATCGATGGCGGCCTTGCCGGCGAGACGGGAACGATCGAGTTCCCGGAACTCACGGTGGTCGGTCAGCAGCACCACCACGTCGTTCGCAGCCAGGCCCTGGTCGAGGTCGACCAGGCGCACGTTGGCGCGCCCGGCCAGCGCCCTCGGCAAGGCCTTGACGTGCGGCTCGACGACGCTGACCTCGAAGCCGGCGTCAGCCAGTTGCAGGGCCACCTCGATCGAGGCGCTTTCCCGTAGATCGTCGATGTCGGCCTTGTAGGAAAGGCCGAGGCAGCAGACCTTGCGGCCGTCGCCGGCGGCGGCGCGCACGGCGGCGACGATACGCGCCGGGCGGTCGTCGTTGACGCCGCGCGCGGCGCGGATGAGCGCGGTGTCGTCGGGCGCCGAATCGACGATGAACCACGGATCGACCGCGATGCAGTGGCCGCCGACGCCGGGGCCGGGGTTGAGGATGTTGACGCGCGGATGATGGTTGGCGAGTTCGATCGCCTCCCACGCGTCGATGCCGAGCGTCGACGCCACGTTGGCCAGTTCGTTGGCGAAGGCGATGGAGACGTCGCGGTAGGCGTTCTCGGCCAGTTTCACCAGTTCCGCCGTGCGCGCGTCGGTCAGGTGCATGCGGCCGTCGACGGCGATGCGGTAGAGCGCCGCGGCGCGCGCCGCGCAGGCCGGCGTCAGCCCGCCGACGACGCGGTCGTTGCGGGTCAGTTCGATCAGCACGCGACCGGGCAGCACGCGTTCGGGGCTGTGCGCCAGCGCCACGTCGGCGTCGTCGGGACGGTCGTGCGGAAACACAAGGTTGGGTCGCAGCTTGGCGAGGTGGGCGGAGAAGCGCTCGGTGGTGCCGACCGGCGAGGTCGATTCGATGATCACCAGATCGCCCTTCTTGAGCACCGGCGCGACCGCGTCCGCGGCGGCGTCGACGTAGGAGAGGTCGGGCTTGCGCTCGGCCGTGAACGGCGTCGGCACGGCGACGATGAAGGCGTCGGCAGCCTCCGGCTTGGCGGCGGCCCGCAGCTTGCCGGTGGCCACCGCACCGTTGACCAGGATGTCGAGGTCCGGCTCGACGATGTGGATGGCGCCGGCGTTTACGGTGGCGACGGTGTCGGGGTTGACGTCGACGCCGAGCACGTCGAGGCCACGGCTCGCGAACACCGCCGCCGTCGGCAGCCCAACGTAGCCGAGCCCGATCACGCAGAGTTTCCGGATGGCGGGGTCAGTGCGCATTGTTTCGTCTGATTTCCTCGACAATGCGTTCGGCCGCGTGGCCGTCGCCGTAGGGGTTGTGGGCGCGGCTCATTGTGACGTATTCGCGCGGGTCGTCCAGCAGCGTTGCGGTGGCGCCGACGATGGTGTCGGTGTCGGTGCCGACGAGCCGCACGGCGCCGGCGGCGACCGCTTCGGGCCGCTCGGTCACGTCGCGCATGACCAGTACCGGCTTGCCGAGCGACGGCGCCTCTTCCTGGATGCCGCCGGAATCGGTGACAACGATGTAGGCGCGGTCCATCAGGTGCACGAACGGCAGGTAATCGAGCGGTTCGAGCAGGTGCACGTTGGCCTTGCCGCCGAGCAGCCGGTGCACCGGCGCCTGGACGTTGGGATTGAGATGCACGGGATAGACGACCTCGACATCGTCGCGCTCGGCGATGCGCGCCAGCGCCCGGCAGATGCGCTCGAAGCCATCGCCGAAATTCTCGCGCCGGTGTCCGGTGACCAGGACCATGCGCCGCTCGCTTTCGAGGAACGGGAAGCGGGCCCCCATCTCGCCGTCGATGGCGGGGTTGGTGCGCAGCTTCTCGACGATGTGCAGCAGCGCGTCGATGACGGTGTTGCCGGTGACCGAGACGCCGTCGCCGGAAATGCCCTCGCGCGCCAGGTTGTCGGCGGCCGCGGCCGTCGGCGCGAAGTGCAAATCGCAAATGGCGTCGGTCAGGCGCCGGTTGATCTCCTCGGGGAAGGGGGCGTAGCGGTCTCCGGTGCGCAGGCCCGCCTCGACGTGGCCGACCGGAACCTTGGCGTAATAGCCGGCGAGCGCGGCGGCGAGCGTCGTCGTGGTGTCGCCGTGCACCAGGATTCTGTCCGGCCGTTCATCCGCGACCACGGCGGCGACGCCGGTCAGTACCGCCTGGGTGATGTGGGCGAGGTCCTGGCCGAGACGCATGACGTCGAGGTCGTGGTCGGGGACGATGTCGAACAGCGCCAGCACCTGGTCGAGCATCTGGCGGTGCTGGGCGGTGACGCAGACCCGGCATTCGATACCCGGTGCCTGCGCGAGGGCGCGGACCACCGGCGCCATCTTGATGGCTTCCGGACGGGTGCCGAAGACGTTGAGAACGCGCATCGCCTCTCCCACGCGGGAATCCCGCGTCCCGCCGCGGCCGGGCCCCTCGCCCCGCCGCCGAGGGATGGATATCGCGGCCTTTCCGATTACGCAAGAGCGATGGCAAATTTTTCAAGGGATTCAAGGAGATGTTGTCAGTCAGCCGAGCGATGGCTAGTATCGGGGGAAATGCCCAGCGCTCACTGGGCTGTGGGGATGTCTTGAGGAACGGGTTTCAACGGTTGCTGCGCGCGCTATCGGCGCTTGGCGTCCTCGTCGCCCTGGCGACGCCGACGCTTGCGGCCGAGTTCGGATTTTCCGGCATGCACGTCCAGGGCATGAACGCGGCCATCGCCGAGGCGCTCGGCCTCAAGGCGCCGGACGGCGTGCTGGTGCGCGACGTCGCGCTCGGCGGCCCGGCGGACGAGGCCGGCGTACAGCGCGGCGACCTGATCCTGCGCTTCGACGGCGTCAAGATCGACAGCTTCAAGCGCCTCGTCGGCGCCGTCACCAAGACCAAGCCCAAACAGGTCGTCTCGCTCACGGTGCAGCGCCCGGAGAGCGAGAAGGTGCTCAAGCTCAAGCTCGGCCACAAGCCGCCGGCTTGGAGCGTCGAGAAGGGGTCGGTGGTGGCGTTCAGCGAGATCGGCCTGACGCTCGCCTCGGTGACCGAAAAGATCCGGAAGCGGTTCAACATTCGCTGGGGTTCGCTCGGCGTGTTGGTGACGTTGATCGATCCGGCCTTCGCCGACCGCATGCTGCTGCAGCGCGGCGACATGATCGTTCAGGTCAACCAGCGCCCGGTGTGGACGCCCGAACAGGTGCGCGAATACTACGACGCCGCCAAGAAGGCCGGACGCACGCAGTTGCTGGTGCTGGTCGAGCGCGTCGGCGGCTTCGAGTTCATGATGCTGCCGGTCAAGTAAGGCCGAATTCCAGGCGCGGCGCGCTCAGCCGCGGCGCGCATCCGCAATCAGTTTCTTCAGCGTTTCCTTGTCGACGGCACCGGGCACCACTTCGCTGCCGACGATGAAAGCCGGCGTGCCATTGATGCCGAGCGCATCGGCGAGTCGGAAGTTCTTGGCCAGGATGGTTTCGATCTCCGGGTCGGCCATGGCTTTCTTCAACGCCGCCGGATCGATGCCCAGTTTGCCGGCAAGCGCCATCACGGAAGCCTCATCGATAGCGCCGCGACCGGTCATCAGCGCGTCGTGGATGGCGGCGTATTTCTCCGGGTGCATGCGCCAGACCGCCAGCGCGGCACGTGCCGCGATCATGGACTCGGGCCCGAGGATCGGGAACTCCTTGAATACGAAACGGCGGTTCTTGTCTTATTTGAGAAGTTCGACCATCGTCGGATGCACGCGCTTGCAGTAGCCGCAGCGGTAATCGAAGAACTCGACGATGGTGACGTCGCCTTTGGCGTTGCCGGCAACTGGGCTGGTCGGGTCGTTCTCGATTTCCTTTCGCAGGCTGGTGACAGCGGCCTTGGCATGCGCCTTCTTCGCTTCCTCGGCCTTGTCGCGATGGCGTTGCACCGCTTCCAGGATGACTTCCGGATGATCCAGGATGTATTGGTGGATCATCTTCTCGATCACCTGTTTTTGCGCATCGTTCAGGGGCGAAGCTGTCTCGGCGGCAACGTCGGCGGCGCCGAACAGAAGTGCCAGGGCAAGCAGTGCGGCGGAACGGCGTAGTGCGGCGAGGGCGATCATATCGGTCTCCGGGTAATTTCGGCCGGCATCATTGACGGATTTGGGCGAGGCGGCAAGCATCGAGCGGCGCACTCGCAGATTGGTAACGAAATTGTGCGATCGGTTCGGGCCGTGCTTGGCAAAAGTCAGCGAGACAGCCTGAGCCCGGCTACGAGCATCGTGCCCTTGGCGCCGGCGGCGGTGGAAATGCCGGCGAAGACGACATGGCTTTGCGCCATGTCGACGTCTGGCCAGGCGGCGCCATGGATTTGCGACAGATCGAGGTGTTCCGACCACCAGCGCCCGCGGTTCTCGCGGCCGCCGCGCACGACATAACGTACATGAGACCGGCCTTCGCCGTCCGGCGCATGGGTTTCGATGGAGCCGCGCTGTAATGCGCTCGAACCCCAGACCAATGCAACGCTGCGAGAGAACCTGGGCGGCGCGGCCGGGGAGAACGCGCGAGTGAAGGCACTGTCCGGCGCCAATGGCTGGTCGGCGAACCCGATCACCACGCGTACCGGGTGCTCGGGTGCGCCGTCGATGACCGTCCAATCCCAGAACAAGAACGGCATCGCCAGCAGGGGCGCATCAAGGCGCCGTAGCGCCGCGCCGTTGGCGCCGTCCGCGTTGACCTCCAGCGCCAACCGTCCGTCGCCGGCGGCGATCGTCGGATGCATCGTCTTGGTGTTGCCCAGTTCGATCCAGTCGCTGGCACGTCCGAACACGGGATGGGCCGGGTCCGAGC
>JAYOXJ010000013.1:0-25156 GCA_038152725.1 Rhodospirillaceae bacterium | reverse complement strand
TCCTTCAGACCGATACCGGAAATCGCTATACGCGAAACGGCCGGTTCAAGCTCGACGAGGGCGGCCAGCTGGTGAACCAGGCTGGCCAGCCGGTCTTGTCGGACGGCGGACAGCCGTTCTTCTTCGCGCCCGGCGACGGCAAGCCGGTGATCGGGCCCGACGGCACGGTTTCGACCCGCAACGGCCAGCTCGGCCGCATCGCCGTCGTCAACTTCCAAAACCAACACCAGTTGCGGCCGGGTGCCGGCGGCTTGTTCGCCACGGAAGCCGCACCCACGCCGGTGGAAAGTCCGCGCGTCCAGCAGGGCATGCTAGAGGGCTCGAACGTGCAGCCGGTGGTCGAGATGTCGCGGCTGATCGAAGTGCAACGTACGTACGAAGGTGTTCGCAACTTCCTTGAAAAAGAGGATGAGCGCATGCGCCGAATGATCAAGGATCTCGCCGAGGTCGCGTGATCGGAACCAAGGGAAAATTTACGCACTCAACGCGTAATACCAAAGAAAGGACGGGAACATGAGATCATTGGATATTGCAGCGACCGGCATGCTGGCGCAGCAACGGAACGTCGAAGTTGTCTCGAACAACCTCGCCAACATGAACACCACTGCGTTCCAGCGCCGCCGTTCGGAGTTTCACGACCTGATCTATCAGGATCTGCGTCGCGTCGGCACGACCTCGTCGGACGCCGGCACCGTGGTGCCGACCGGCGTGCAAGTCGGTCTCGGCGTGAAGCTGGCCGCGGTTTACCGCATTCACGAACAAGGCAACCTGTCGGCTACCGACAACACCTTCGATCTTGCCATCCAGGGCAAGGGCTACTTCCAGATCACCATGCCCGACGGCACCACCGGCTACACCCGCGACGGCACCTTCCAGCTCAACGCCAGCGGCCAGATCGTCACCCACGACGGCTACACGGTGCAGCCGGGCATCACCATCCCGACCAACGCCATCGACGTCACCATCAACAACTCGGGTGAGGTCCTGGTCAAGGTCGAGGGCACGGTGGCGCTCAGCAACGTCGGCCAATTACAGATTTCGACCTTCCTCAACGATGCCGGCCTGCATGCCGTCGGCGACAACCTCTACAAGGAAACGCCGGCATCCGGCACGGCCTCCTCGAGCACGCCCGGCTCGACAGGGCACGGCACCATCCTGCAGGGTTTCCTGGAAACCTCGAACGTCAACGCGGTGGAAGAAGTTTCCAACCTCATCTCGGCACAGCGCGCTTACGAAATGAACTCCAAGGTCATCCAGACCTCCGACGAGATGATGGGCACCCTGACGGCGCTGAGGTAAGGAGCAGACAATGATCAACCGATTGATATTGCTCGCCTTAACCGTATCGCTGGCACTTCTTGGCGCTCCGGTGGCTGCCGGCACCGTGGCCGCGGGCAACCACACCAAGGCCATGGCCGTCGCCCCCGCCGTGGTGCTGCGCGAAAACGTCGAGGTCGACAGCACGCTGATCACGCTCGGCGATCTGTTCACCATCGCCGGCGAGAAGGCGCAGATCGAAGTCGCCTATGCGCCGGAGCCGGGCAAGCGCGCGGTGTTCGATGCGCGCTGGCTCTATCGCGTCGCGCATGCCTATCAAGTGCCGTGGCGTCCGCTCTCGGAGCATATCCGCGTCGTCGTCTCGCGCCGCAGCGAGGTCATCGGCCAACGCGAAATCGAGGACATGCTACTCACCGCCCTCGCCGCCAAGGGCGCCGATCCGAACGCCGAGCTCGATCTCGCCAATCACTTCCTGCAGTTGCACGTGCCGGCCGAAGCGGTCGCCTCCGTCAGGGTCGAGGATGTGGTGTTCGACAACCGCTCCGAACGCTTCACGGCAATCCTTGCGGTGCCGTCAGGCAAGGGTGGCATGAGGCGGACCCAGGTGCGCGGCCGGATGTTCAAGACCGCAGAGGTACCGGTGTTGAACCGCCGTGTGCTGATCGGTGAAGTGATCACCGCGCAGGATATCCAGTGGATCAAGGTCCGCGCATCCCGGCTGCAGACCAACATCATCATGAACGAGGCCGACCTCGTCGGCCATACGCCGAAACGCGGGCTTCGCGCCGGCGACCCGATCCAGGCCACCTCGGTTCAACGCCCGGTCCTGGTCCAGAAGGACAGCCTGGTGACGATGATCCTGCGCACGCCGCAAATGCTGCTCACCGCCCAAGGCAAGGCGCTCGAAAACGGCGCCAACGGCGACGTCATCCGTATCCGAAACCCTCGTAGCAAGACCGTGATCGAGGCCGAAGTAATCGGCGAAGGCAAGGTGGCGGTCCGCCCGACCTCCCTTGTTGCAATGAATTGACGCGGCGATCGTGCCGGTCATGACCCATAGGAAAAAACCATGAAACAGAAAACGGGAAACAATCTCTACATACGGCCGCACCTGATGCGCGGCATAGCGTTGCTGCTTTGCGCCACATCTCTCGGCGGCTGCAACCTGATGACACGCCTCTCCGAAGTCGGTGGCGAAGGCCCCCAGGTTTCGCAGATCCAGAATCCTGTCGCGCGCAAGGACTACCAGCCGGTCAGCCTGCCGATGCCGTCGCCGCAGCCGATCGAGGCGAACCCGAACTCGCTCTGGCGGGCCGGCGCGCGCGCGTTCTTCAAGGATCACCGTGCGAAGGAAGTCGGTGATGTGGTGACCGTGAAGATGTCGCTCGCCGATAGCGCCAAATTCCAGAACAAGACGACGCGCGATCGCGAGGACTCCGAGGACCACGACCTGAATAATATTCTCGGCTTCGAGAGCGAGCTTACCAAGGTGCTGCCGCAGGGCATCAACAGTCCCGGCCAGATCGTCAACTTCGCGACCAACCACAGCACGTCTGGCAACGGTGAGATCGACCGATCGGAAACGCTGAGCCTGACCTTCGCTGCGGTGGTCACGCAGATCCTGCCGAACGGATCGCTAGTGGTGATGGGCCGCCAGGAAGTGCGGGTCAACAAAGAGCTTCGCGAACTGGTCATGACCGGCGTCGTGCGGCCGAGCGACATCGAATCCGACAACACCGTTTCCCACGAGAAAATTGCCGAAATGCGCGTCGCCTACGGCGGCCGCGGCACCTTGAGCGACCTGCAGAGCCCGCGCTGGGGCATGCAGATCTGGGATATCATTTTCCCGTTCTAGGTCGGCTTCGGCCGAGCCTAGCACCTTATCGGCCGGCGGGTCCCCCGTCGGCCGCTTTTTTTTGCGGCAAACGGAACTGCCCGGGAGCATGACGGTTTTATGAAAAAATTCTTATCGAGGAACCACAAAAACAGGCGACCGTCCACGCCAATTGAATTGTGGACCGATCTCCTAAGCTGTAACGTCTACCGACGCGCCCCGAGACGGGCCGCCCTGGCCAGCCGTTCCGGTATCGGCAGCCGCCGCCAGTTCCTTATCGGAGCCGTCAGTAGACTGCTTGTCGGACTTCGTGGCTGCCTCATGGCGGTCTTGTCGGGAGTCCAGGCGCGCCCGCTCTGCAGCCTGCTCGAGCTCACGACGCTCTTGAGCACGCTTAAGCGCCTCCTCGAACTCCTGCTGCTGCTTCAGGGCTACCTGAATCGCAACTGCAGAGGCGTCCGAAGGCGCTTTCGCAGACGTTAACTGGGTCGCACTAATAAACATTCTGTCTACCTACAAGCCAAAAAGGCAATGCGCATTTCACGCATTACATCACGTACTACACTAACCGCTACTAAGTCGTCAAGTCTTTTATTGTGGAAAACCGCAGCGCCCCTGCGGGCGCCCCGTCAATCGTCGCGGTGGGTCCGCTCCATCCGCTCGTGACGCTCCTGCGCTTCGATGCTCAATGTCGCGATCGGGCGCGCCTCCAGGCGGGAAAGCCCAATGGGTTCATGGGTTTCTTCGCAATAGCCGTAGGTGCCGTCCTCGATCCGGTTGAGCGCATCGTCGATCTTGTTGATCAACTTGCGGGCCCGGTCGCGGGTCCTTAGCTCAAGCGAGCGCTCGGTTTCGATGGAAGCGCGATCGGCGATATCGGCCTCGACGATTCCGCCTTCCTGCAGTTGCTGCAGCGTGAGATTCGACTCTTGCACCAGTTCCGTGCGCCAAGCGATCAGCTTTTGGCGGAAGTACTCGACCATCTTCGGATTCATGAAGTCTTCGTCTTTAGCCGGTTTGTAATCGGGCGGCAAAGTCACATTCATCGAACCGGAAACTCCCAACGGTTTGAAGCGACGGGAATATATGTAAGGGTACCGGCACTCGCAAGCCTCTTTTTCAACTCGCGCCACAACCGGTATTTCCAGCCTAAATTTTTGAAAATTATGATTCTTTTGTGAAATTCATAAACCCAACCCGGTGGAATTCACGCTCGGCGGGTATATTTGGCGATCTCGACCTCGGCGCGAAGTTCGATCTCGGCAAGAATCGCATCGAGGGCTGGATCCACCCCCTGCTCCCGCTTTTGGCGCAGCCGTTGGGCCAATTCGGCCAGCTTTTCCTTGGGAAAACGTCCCGTCAGAATGCCAAGCCGCAATTCATCGAGGCGATCCAATAAATCTTCCCCACGGGCCATCTGCCGCTGGCGACGGCGCTCGGCCTCGGTATCGGGGTCGCTGACCACCTGCGCCGCAAAGATCCCGTCGACACCGGCGACGCCGCCCTTTTCGGCAACGCCACTCGGCGCCTCGACGCCCCCGACCTCACGCAAGGAATCCGCGAACGAAGCGCCGCCGCTCCGCTTCGCCGTCTTTCGGCTGTCTCCGGGCCCTTTCGGGCCACCGCTCGGCGTGACTTTCATGACGGTAAACCTCTGCCGCGATTACAGTGCGAGCGCATTTACAGCGCGCACGACGATGCCAGTATAAACATATCGCGCGCGCTAGTAACGCCTTTCGCCGCCATCCCACGGAAAATCGGCGTAACCACCATTGCAAATCATTTGCAATTGCACCAAGACCTCTGTATACATTCACACAAGTATGCGAATGATTATTAATTGCGCTGCTGATTTGGCATTTCCGTGAGGCACATTGGTGATGCCGCCCCAAATACCTGGAGAGGAATTCGATGAACTTTAAGCGCCCCATCAAACTTAGCAGCCTCGCTGCGGCCGCCATTGTGGTTATGACCGGTAGCGGCGGTGTTGCCACGGCCGAAGAGGTCAACCTCTACTCCTACCGCCAGCCGTTCCTGATCAATCCCCTGCTCAAGGCCTTCACCAAGGAGACCGGCATCAAGGTCAACGTGGTCTACGCCAACAAGGGCATGCTTGAGAAGATCCGCGCCGCCGGGGCCAACAACCCGGCCGATGCGGTCCTGACCGTCGATGTCGGGCGTCTCGACGAATTGCGCGCCGCCGGCGTCCTGGCTCCAGTCAAGTCGGATGTGCTGAATGCCAACATCCCGGCGCACTTCCGTCACCCCGACGGCCTGTGGTTCGCACTGACCACCCGCGCGCGCATGGCCTTGGTCAGCAAGGATCGGGTGAAACCGGGCGAACTGAAGACCTACGCCGATCTGGCCGATCCCAAATTCAAGGGCCGTGTCTGCCTGCGCTCCGGCAAACATCAGTATAACGTCGCACTGATCGCCTCGATCATCGCCCACGAAGGCGAAGCGGCGGCGGAGAAATGGCTGCGCGGCCTCAAGGCAAACCTTGCCCGCAAGCCGCAAGGCAACGACCGGGCCCAGGCCAAGGCCGTCTTCGAAGGCGTCTGCGATATCGCCATCGCCAACAACTATTACATGGCAGCGATGATGACCAACGAGAAGAGCCCGGAGCAGAAACAGTGGGCGGCGGCGGTGCGCCTGACCTACCTCAACCAGGAAGGGCGCGGCCAGCACATGAACGTCTCCGGCGCCGCGGTACTGAAGGACGCCAAGCACCGCGCGCAAGCGGTCAAGCTGCTGGAATTCCTGAGCGGCGACAAGGCGCAGCAGATCTACGCCGAGGTCAACAACGAATACCCGGTGAAGGACGGCGTCGCACGTTCCAAGATCGTGCAGAGTTGGGGGCCCTTCAAAGCCGATACCCTGAGCATCGAGGAAATCGCCAAACACCGGCCCGCGTCGACCAAACTGGTCGACAAAGTCGGCTTCAACGATGGCCCCAACAGTTGACGTAAATTTGCCCCTCGTTTAGGACGAACAGTCTGCACGGCCGTCACCCCTGGTGACGGCCGTTGCCGTGACTGGCATCGAGAGGGACCGCGTCAGTGCCGCCAAAATTGAGCATGCAGCCCGCGAGCAAGACCTGGCGTGTCGCCATGCCGTCGTTGCGCCTGGATTCCTGGACCCTTGCCACTGTCATGCTCGCCGGCGTCATGATCGTGCCGGTCGTCGCCGTGGTCGCGCTGGCGCTGACACCGAGCGACGATATCTGGGCGCATCTCGTCGAAACGGTGTTGGCCAAGTACGTTCGGGTCACGCTGGCACTGATGATCGGCGTCGGCGTCGGCGTCACCATCATCGGTACAGGGACCGCTTGGCTGGTGACCATGTGCCGTTTCCCGGGACGAAAAATCTTCAACTGGGCATTGCTGCTGCCGTTGGCGGTGCCAGCCTACGTGCTCGCATTCGTCGTCACCGACCAGCTCGAGTATGCCGGCACCGTGCAATCGGTGCTGCGCGACCTGTTCGGCTGGAAGAGCCGCCAGGATTATTGGTTTCCGGAAATCCGCTCCCTCGGCGGTGCCATTTCGGTCATGACGCTGGTGCTTTATCCCTATGTCTATCTCTTGGCGCGGGCGGCGTTCTTGGAGCAGTCGGTCTGCGTCATCGAAGTCAGCCGGACGCTCGGGCGCGGGCCGTGGCGGTCGTTCTTCTCGGTGGCGCTGCCATTGGCTCGGCCGGCAATCGTGATCGGCGTGACGCTCGCGTTGATGGAGACGGTCAACGATTTCGGCACGGTCGATTTCTTCGCCGTCAATACCTTCACGGCCGGCATCTACGATGTCTGGCTGAACATGAACAGCCGCGCCGGCGCCGCCCAGTTGGCCTGTGTCCTGCTCTTGTTCGTCCTTTGCCTCATTGCCGCCGAGCGGTGGGGACGCCAGGGCCAACGATTCCACCACACCTCCACCAAGTACCGCGAACTGCCGAGTTATCGGCTATCGGGCGGACGTGCGGCGCTGGCCTTCGTTGCCTGCCTGATACCGGTCATGCTCGGTTTCGTGCTGCCCGCGGCAGTGCTCACCGATTATGCCAGCCGCTACTACGAAGTGACGCTCTCAGCCAACTTCGGCGCCTACGTCGCCAACAGCCTGACCCTTTCCCTGATTACCGCCGTACTCGCCGTTGCCATCGGCGTCTTCATGGCTTACGGCGTCAGGCTCAGCGGCGGCACCATGGTCCGCGCCGTGACACGGTTGGCGAGCCTCGGCTACGCTGTCCCCGGCGCCGTGCTGGCGATCGGAATCGTCGTGCCGCTCGGTCTTTTCGACAACGCCGTCGACGCATTCAGCCGCAATCTGTTCGGCATCCCGACCGGCCTGTTGATGTCGGGTACCATCGCCGGGCTCGTGTATGGCTATCTTGCGAGGTTCCTAGCACTATCCCATGGCACCATGGAGTCGAGCCTGGCCAAGATCACACCCAGCATGGACGGCGCGTCCCGCACGCTCGGCTACGGTCCAGGCGCCACGCTCTCGCGCGTGCATTTCCCGCTCATGCGTTCGAGCCTGCTGACGGCGGCCTTGCTGGTTTTCGTCGATTGCATGAAGGAGCTGCCATTGACGTTGATCCTGCGGCCGTTCAACTATGAAACGCTCGCCACTTTCGTCTACCAGTACGCGACGGATGCTCTGCTGGAGGAATGCGCCTTGGCCGCCCTCGCCATCGTCTGCGCCGGTGTCTTACCGGTGATTCTGTTGAGCGCCTCGGTCATTCGGTCGCGGCCGGGCGGCACTATGGCTACGGAAAGCGGAAAGCGATGAGCGGCCTTCTGATCGAAGGCGTTTCACACGCCTTTGACGACGTTGCCGTGGTCCGCGACGTTTCCGTCATGGCCGCCCCCGGCGAGGTGGTTTGCCTGCTCGGGCCGTCCGGTTGCGGCAAGACGACACTGCTTCGTGTCGCCGCCGGTCTCGAGCGCCTGCAGCACGGCCGTGTTTGCATCGACGATACCGTCGTTGCCGATGCCGCGGGCGGAATCCACCTGCCTCCCGAGCGTCGCGGCATCGGCCTGATGTTCCAGGATTACGCGCTGTTCCCCCACCTGACCGTGCGTGACAACATTCGATTCGGCATCGGCGCCGACACGCCTGAACGGCGCACCTGGATCGACCAGGCGATCCGGGGCATGGACCTCGACGGCCACGCCGACAGTTTTCCGCATACACTGTCCGGCGGCCAGCAGCAGCGTGTCGCCCTGTTGCGGGCCTTGGCCCCAAATCCCAAGGTTTTGCTGCTCGACGAGCCGTTCTCCGGGCTCGACGTCAGCCGCCGCGCGCAGGTCCGCCAACAAACCCTCGACACCCTCAAGCAGGCCGGCGTTACCGCCTTGATGGTCACCCACGATCCTGAGGAGGCCATGTTCATGGCCGACCGCATTCTGGTGATGAACCAAGGTCGCGTGGTCCAGGACGGTACGCCGGTCGAGACCTATTTCCAACCGGCGAACGCTTTCGTCGCCGGTTTCTTCGGCCCCGTCAACCGGCTGCCAGGACGTGTCGCGAACGGCCATGTCACGACTCCGCTCGGCCGTTTCGCCGCCGCCGGGCTGGCAGACGGGGCCGGCGTCAGCGTTCTGGTCCGCCCCGAGGGACTCCATCTCATCGTCAACGCGGACGGTAACTTCACCGTGCTGTCGGCGCGGCCGTTGGGTGGTACTTCAATGGTCGCCGTCGAGATTCCGGATGGCGTCGGCAAGCTCACCCTTGAGGCCCGCGTTCCCGGCATTTTCTTGCCCGCAACGGGTAGCCGCGTCGACGTCAGTGTCGATCAGGATGCCGCATACGTGTTCGAAAACTAGACCCGGCAACACGCCCGAGCGCCCGGCAATTTTTGCTCCCGGCCGCGACGATCGGCAATAAACGGCTTTCGATTTGGCCGAGGCGTCAATTTTTATTGTTTAAAATCAGCACCTTAATTCTTGAAGAAACTGGCATCCTAATTGCTTCGTCCTGTTCGACCCAGTGTGTCCAGGCGACCGCCCGGCTGGGGTCAATGGATTGGAAACCGCCAAACCGCGGAGCAGACTATGCCGGGATACTATTTGTTCCAGACGCCGACGCTCGCGATGCGAAGCCAAGCGCATGCGCTCAATACGATTGGTATCAACGTCGCCAACGTAACCAGCAGCGGCTACAAACGCACAGACACCAGCTTCGAGACGCTGATAAGCCGAACCCTCTACGAGCAGTCCGATATCGGTGGCGTCAAACCCAAAGACTACCAGCGCATTTCCGAACAGGGCTTCATCAATTCCTCGGCACGCGATCTTGATCTCGCCATCAACGGCGACGGATTCTTCTATGTCAGCCCGACGTTCGAGGTTACCGACGAGATCTACTTCACCCGCGACGGCAGCTTCCAGATGGGCACGGCCGACGGCCAGACCTCCTCGGTGACCGCGGACGACGGCAACACGATCACGGTTTCGAACGGATATCTCGTCGACAAGAACGGCTATTACGTCCTCGGCATGGTTGCCGATCCGAACACCGGGCTGTTTTCCGCAAGCAGCACGCTACAGCCGTTGCGTATTGACGAGTGGTCATTCATCGATCAGTTCACGACGACGACGACGGCCAACCTTGGTCTCAATCTTCCGGCGACGAACGACGTCATCTCGAATCACGCCGGCGTAGTGCTTGCCGCCAACGCGGGCACCAACAACACGAACCTCGAGACCTTCATTATCGAGGTGGTGGATTCCAACGGCGCAAAGCAATCCGCGCAGCTCAATTTCACGAAGAGGCATCTCAACACCGTTTTCGACGCCACCGAAAACCGTAACGTCGTCACCGGCAGCACCTGGGAGGTTTCCGCTACCACGGCGCGCGCGTCCTCGCCGCAGACCGATACCGTCATCCTGCAAGGCACCGTGGAAGCCGGGGATAGCTATTCCGTTACCGTCGACGGCACCACCGTCTCCTACACCACGACCGGCGCGGAAGGCAATTTGGGTGCCGTTCGGGACGCCATGATCGCGGCCATCAACGCCAATGCCACAATCGCCGCCAAGCTAACCGCCACCGCCGGCAATGCGGCCGGTGAAATCACCTTGACCGCGCTCACCGCAGCGACGTCGTTCACCACCACGGCTTCGAGTTCCGACGGAACCACGGCCCAGGTAGAAGATCTCGTCCTCGCCGGTACCGTAGAGGCCGGCGATCAGTACTCCGCCACCATCAACGGTACCACCGTCACTTACACGGTGACTGGCGCCGAAGCCAACATCGGTGTTGTACGGGACGGTCTGCTCGCCCTCATTCAGGGTAACACCACCATCAACAACGCGATCGCGTCCACAGCCACTGGCGCCGGCGGCATCACGCTCACGGCACGTTCGGCAGGAACCGCATTCACATCGGCGGTCGCGACACCGATCACCGGCGCCATCGTCGACAACACGGCCACCACGACGACCACCACGGCCAACGTCACCGGAACCGTCGACAACTCCACCTACATCGGCACCAAGACCAACTACCAGTCAACCGCTGCGCAGAACCTGGTCTTCACCGCCGACGGCGACGTTTCGACGACGCAGGCGGCGCTGTCGTTCTCACTCACCTTCTCCGATGGTGCGACCGCCACCGTCGCCATCGACATGTCGCAGATGCAGCAGTTCGGCGCCGACTTCCTGAAGTACAACTACGACCACAACGGCTTGTCGAAAGCGAGCATGACCGGAACCCACTTCGATGACTCGGGCCATGTCGTCGGATCCTTCCAGGACGGTACGCAACGGACCATCTACAAACTGCCGTTGGCGCAGTTCACCAATCCGGACGGATTGGAAATGTTGAATGGCATGGTGTTCCGCCAGACGCCGGACTCGGGCGAGGATGTTACCGTTTTCGCCGACGAGAGCGGCCAGGCCTCGTTCACGCCCTACGCCTTCGAAATTTCCAATGTCGATATCGCAACCGAGTTCTCCAGGATGATCATGGTCCAGAACGCCTACAACTCGTCTGCGACGGTGTTCAAGACGGTCGACGAAATGCTCACGGTCGCCCGCGATCTGAAGGCCTGAGGCGATGAATAGGCCCGAGACCCGGCAAAAAATGCCTTGGCGGCGGGACAAAACCGTCCGCGCACCGGTTTCGGGCATCGCCGCGCTTGATTTTTTTTATTGTTTTCATGCAGTTAAAGAAATCGGGCGGCTGGCACGCTTCTCGCTAGTAAATAACCGCCGAAACCAAAAACCAGGTATGGAAGCCAGGAAAATGAAGGCAACGGGATCGAATTTCATCAAATTGGCGCTGGCGGCCACCGCCTGGGCGCTGGTCGCGTTCACGGCGCCGGCCGTCGATGCCGCATCGCGCATCAAGGATATCGTCGATTTCGAGGGCGTTCGCGAAAACCAATTGGTCGGTTACGGCCTGGTCGTCGGCCTCAACAACACCGGCGATACCCTGAAGACCGGCCATTTCACCAAGCAGAGCCTGCAGGCCATGCTGAACCGAATGGGCGTCAAGCCGACCGACTCGGGCCTCGACTCGAAGAACGTCGCGGCGGTCATGGTCACCGCTGTGCTGCCCCCCTTCGCCCGTCAAGGCGCGCGCATCGACATCACCGTCAGCGCGCTCGGCGACTCGTCCAGTCTGCTCGGCGGCACCCTTCTGGTGACCCCGCTGCTCGGCGCCGATGGCGAAGTCTACGCCGTCGGCCAGGGCCAGATCGCCGTCGGCGGCTTCGCCGCCCAGGGCAAAGCCGAAACCGGCACCAAGGGCGGTCCGACCTCCGGCCGTATCGCCAACGGGGCCAACCTCGAGCGCGAGATCCGGTTCTCCATGGCCGGCATGGAAAACGTCAAACTGACACTCCGCAACCCGGACTTCACCACCGCCCGGCGCGTCGCCCAGGCGATCAACGCCTTCCTCGGCACCGACGCCGCGCGCCCGAGCGACCCGACCACGGTTCGCCTTCAGGTGCCGAAAAACTATCATGAGAACGTCGTCGGTCTGCTCACCGACATCGAGCAGTTGCGCATCGAACCCGACCAGCTCGCCCGCGTCATCATCGACGAACAGTCCGGCACCATCGTCATGGGCGAGAACGTGCGGATTTCGACGGTCGCCATCGCGCAGGGCTCGCTCACCATTCGCGTCACCGAAGCTCAGCAGGTCTCACAGCCCGGTCCCTTCGCCGAGGTCGGCACCACCACGACGGTGGACCGCACCAACGTCGACGTCCAGGAAGGCGAGGAACGCCGCCTCACGGTGCTCAACCCGGGCGTCTCACTGCAGGAACTGGTCAATGGCCTCAACGCGCTTGGCATCGGTCCGCGCGACATGATCACCATCCTTCAGGCGATCAAGGCGTCGGGCGCGCTGCAAGCCGAAATCGAGGTGATGTGATGACCGGCCTGACCAACACCGGACCGGCCGACCACATGCCGACCGCGCAGTCGTTCCAGGCGCTGCACGCGAGTCAGCGCCTGCCCAAGGCCAATGCGAGCGCCAACATGGCGAAGATGCGGGAAACGGCACGCGAGTTCGAGGCCGTGTTCATCGCCCAGATGTTGCAGCCCATGTTCGAGAACCTGAGCCCCGAGGCGCCTTTCGGCGGCGGGCATGGCGAGGATGTGTGGCGCTCCATACAGGTTCAGGAATACGGCAAGGCGATCAGCAAGGCCGGCGGCATAGGCATCGCCGACCAGGTGCTGCGCGAAATGATCAAGATGCAAGAGGGTAAGTAACCATGGATGCCAATAACCGATTGAACGACCTGATTACCGTCACCGGCCGGCTGATCGAGTTGCTGGAACGCGAGAACGAGGCGCTCCGGGCACACAAGTCGAGCGTCGTGCACGAACTCCTGGACGAGAAGACCGCGCTCAGCCGCGTCTACGAAACCCGCTTCAAGAGCCTGGCCGAACACCCGGAACTGCTAGCCCAGACCGACCAAGGACTGCGCGATCAGCTGACCGAACTTGCCGGCACGGTCGAAGGCCTGATGACCGAGAATGCCAAGCTGCTGCGTGCCGCCATCGAAGCCAACCGGCGCGTCGTTGAATTGATCGCCGAGGCCGTTCGCAACCAGCAACCGAGCGCCGGCACGTACGGCGCCAATGCAGTCACCGCCACCGACGGTTCCTATGCGGGCGGCCGGCGCGTGGCGCTCAGCCTCGATCAGACTTTATAGGCCGCCCCTCAGGAGACCCGCCCCATGGGTGACATCACACTTGCGCTTCGCACCGCCCAAAGCGGCCTGCTGACCAACCAGCAGGCGCTGAACACGGTTTCCAACAACGTCGCCAACGTCAACACCGTTGGCTACTCGCGCAAGATCATTAACTACAAGAGCGTTGCCGTTGCCGGTGTCGGTGCCGGCGTGCGCATTTCAGACATCACCCGCCAGATCGACGAGGGCTTGCTCAAGAGCCTGCGCATCGAAAACGGCGAATTGAATACCCATGCAGTGCAGGAAGACTACTACGCCCGCATTCAGGAGATGTTCGGCTCGCCCGGCGACAACGACTCGGTCGCCCACTTGATGGAAAGCTTCAACGAAGCCGTCGAACTGCTCGCGGCGGCGCCGGAGAAATCGCTGGAAGCGGCGGAACTGGTGCGCAGGGCGCAAGACGTTCTCAACAAGCTCCGCGACATGGGCAAGACGATCCAGGAACTGCGCCAGCAGACCGATACGCAGATCGCCGAGGAAGTGTCGAACATCAATACCATCACCGCGAAGATCGACCAGCTGAACGACGACATCATCGCCAACAGTTCGGTCGGCAACGACACTACCGATCTCAAGGACCAGCGCGACCTCGAACTCGACAAGCTCTCGAAGATCGTCGATATCCGCTACTTCTCGCGTTCCGACGGCGATGTGGTGGTGTTCACCAAGGGTGGGCGCACCCTGGTCGACACCGTGCCGCCGACGGTCTCCCACACCGCCGCATCGTCGGTCTCGGCGACCTCGACCCACGACGAGGGCGACATCGCCGGCATCTACGTCGGCACCGCCGTCGCCAGCAACGACATCACTGATGAAATCGTCGAGGGCAACCTGAAAGGGCTGATCGAGCTCCGCGATACGGTCCTACCCAACCTCCAGGCGGAACTGGACCAGCTCAGCGCCACCATGCGCGATATTTTCAACCAAGTTCACAACCGCGGCACCTCGTTCCCCGGCGAACAGTCCTTCTCAGGCACCCGCATTTTCATCCGTCCGACGGAACAGACGATGACGCTGGATTCGGGAGGTGACGACGTGAAGCTGGTTCTGTTCGACTCGAACGGCGACCAGCAGGCGGTGACGACGCTCGATACCATCATGCAGTCGGCCAGCTTCGGCTCAGGCGCGCAGGCCGCGAACGGCCCGTGGACGATTTCCGAAGTTGCAGCCACGATCGAGGACTGGCTGCAGACGAACGGCGCGTCCGGCGCCACCGCCGCAATCGGCACCGACGGCACCTTCCAGATCGCGCTCAACACGACGACGCTCAACTTGGCGTTCAGGGACGAGACGGCGACCACCAACGGCTCCACCCTAGCGGACGCCGTCATCACATACGACGCCAATGGCGACACGTTCACGGACGAGACCGTCAGCGGATTTTCCTACTTCTTCGGATTGAACGATTTCTTCGTCGACACCCGCACCGACAACATGTGGGAATCGAACATCGTGTCGTCGACCCTGACCACGCCGGCGTCGACGCAGAACCTGACCTTCCGCGACTCGACCGGCACCTTAACCGGCTCGCCGCTGGCGGTTCCGGCATCGACCAGCCTCACCGACTTGGCCGCGTTGATCACCAATAACGTCACCAACATCACCGCCACCGTGATCACCGAGGGCGACGGCGCGCGGCTTCGCATCTCGCACGACAACGGCTCGTCGATTACCGTCACTCAGGGCAACGGCGAGACCATCCTGACGGAACTCGGCCTGCACGTTTCGAACGCGGCGCTGGCCTCGGTGCTGAGCGTCCGCTCCGACATCGTGACGACGCCGGCCAACATCGCGACCGCACAGGTCCAATGGAATGCCGATCTCGGCGCATCGGGCGAATATTACGTCTCGAAGGCCGACGATACGAACATCCAGGTGCTGGCCACGACGATGCAATCCGCGACCTCGTTCAAGCAGGCTGGCGTTCTTGCCACGTTGAGCCAAACCTTCGCCGGGTACGCCGCCGAAATTCTCTCCACCAACGCCAGTTTGGCCAGCGTCAACGAGCGCGAACGCGAGAGCCAGGAATCGCTGGTCACGTCGCTGCAGTTCAAATCCGACTCGACGCGCGGCGTAAACCTTGACCAAGAGATGTCCGATCTGCTGGTATTCGAACAGGCGTTCTCCGCCGCGGCGCGCGTGATCTCGGTCATTCAGAGCATGATCGATGCGCTGGAACGGGCGGTGAGCTAGGGATTATTCGCCATGACACGCATTTCAAGCGCTGCGTCGAATACACTCGTTCTGGAGCAGATCTTCAAAACCCAAAAGCGGGTGCTGGATCGTCAGCTGCAGGCAACGACCGAGAAAAAGTCCCAAGATTACAAGGGCATCGCGTACGATTCCCGCCGTCTCGTCAATCTCGAGAACGAGCGCAACCTGCTTTCGCGTTTCATCTCCACCAACGAGCAGGTGGACGTGAAATTGCAGGTTCAGGAAACCGCGATGCAAAGCCTGCAAGAGACCATCAGCACCTTCCGGGACGAATTGCAGTCCTTCGGCTCCGGCAATGTGAAGGACAGGGAACGGGTCGAATTCGTCCAGACCCGGGCCATCGAGGCGCTCAAGTCGCTCAACTTCCTGCTCAATACCGAGGTCGACGGCCGCTTCATGTTCGGCGGCTCGCGATCGACGCAAACCGCCGTCGATTTGGGGATTTCGACAAAATCGGCGTTCCAGACGACCTACGACGGTAAACTCGTAAAGGTCCCGACCACGCGCGACGCGCAGCTTGAGAATTTCTCCTTCGACCAGAACGGCAGCCAGGCGAAAAACTGGCTTACGTTCTCACGCGTCGACGGCACCAGCGGCAAGAGCTCCGTACTCGCCTCTTCCGCTCAGTTCGCCAATGTCACCGCGGGCTCCACCATCACTATCTCCGGCACCGGTTCCAACGACGGCACCTACGAGGTCTCAGCAGTGCGCGGCAGCGGCACAATCATCGACATCGTGACCACGCAATTGACCGACGAGAGCGGCGCGACCAACGTCATCGTCACCTATCCGAACACCGCCAACCCGGCCACGCCGAACCAGTTCACCACCAACCTGTCATTCACGCAGTCGTCCAACACCATCACCGCCTCGGTCGCCGGCGCGCTCAACAACATCCCGGTCGGTTCCGCTTTCACGCTTTCCGGCACGTCTTCGAACGACGGGACCTATACCGTCGCCAGCAACGACGGCACCAACCTGGTGATCAAATCGAAACGCTTCACAAACGAGGCCGGCGCCGGCCCGACCTTCTCGTTCACCGCCGCGTCCAACATGACCTTCGTCGACGGTGGCGGTGGCGCGGACTCCATCGTCGCACCGGCCGGCACTTTCGTCGACAGCACCGGCGCTTCGCTCGCCGCTGGCACGACGATCCGCATTTCCGGCACCGGCACCGCCAACGACGGCAAGACCTTCACCATCGCGTCGGTCGGCGGCGGCAATTCCACCGCGACGCTGGTCTCCGGCGATGTGGTGACGGCGGCAACCAACGTTTCCGGCACTGCCAGCAACTCCGCCTATTTCCAGTTCACGGCCGCGACCAACCTGAACTTCGTCGATGGCGGCACGGCGGCGGACACCATCGTCGCGCCGGCCGGCACGTTCGTGGACGGCAGCGGCAACGCCCTGCAAGCCGGCACCAAGCTCTCGATCGCCGGCACCGGCGACGCCAACGCCGGCCAAGTCTATACCATCGCCTCGGTGTCTTCGGACAAATCCACCGTCACCCTGGTCTCCACCGACGCGGTTACCGCCGGCACCAACCTGAACGGCACGGTCACCGTGTCGGAGGGCGTCGGCACCGTCGCCTCGACGTCCTATTACAAGGGCGATCTCCTGACGAGTACCCATCGCGTCGACGACGACCGCAGTTTCACCATTGACTTGAATGCCGCGAACTCGGCGTTCGAAAAGGCGATTCGCGCGATCAAGATCATTGCCCAGGGCGAGTTCGGGACGGCCGGTGGACTGGACCAGAACTCAAGCCGCATCGCCGACGCCATGTACCTGCTCGACAGCGCGTTGGACAATACCGCCGAAGGCTCGCCGCCCTACGGTACGGAGCAGACCGGCAATATCGAACAAGTAACGATCGATATCGGCTTTCAGCGCGTGCTGATCAATCAGACCAACACCATTCACAAGGATTTCATAGGGTTCCTGGACGGTTCCATCTCGCAGATGGAGAATACCGACATCACCGAGACGCTGACCAAGATGCTCGATGACCAACGTGCCTTGGAAGCCTCGTTCCAGGTATTCGCCAGGATTCGCCAACTTAGCCTGACCAACTTCCTCTAAGGCCGCAACCAGGGTTGAATTGCGGACCTTGATCCCCAGGTTCTGAAGACTTACGGTCTAAAAAGGCGCCAAGCCGGATTAACAGAAGCAACGTGTTCAAGGGTAAGGGCGTGGCCAAGCCATCGATGGCCGACTATTGGAGATGACATGAACCAGTCGAACGCCTACCAGAAATCCTCCTACGATCAGGTCCCGCAACCTGGCAATCCGACCTACTCGGAAGCCTGGGCGCTGGTCGAGGCTGCCCGCCGGATGGCCGCGCCACTGCAGTTCGGCAAGCTCGACGATCCCGCAAACATGGCGAAAATGCGCGAGGCGCTCCGGTTGAACTGGCGCCTATGGACGATTTTCCAGACTGAACTGAGCCTGGAAGACGGGCCGGTGCCGACGACGATCCGCGAAAGCATGCTCAGCCTCTGCAATTTCGTCGACAAGCACACCGTCGAAACGCTCAACCAGCCAACCGCGGAGCGCGTCGCCACGCTGATCGAAATCAATCGTCAGATCGCCAATGGCCTGCTCGAGTCGCTGCATAACGCGATGGATGCCAATGAAGCGGCGGCGCACCAGCAGCAGAATCCTGCCAGCGCCCCGAAGCCGATTACGTCCATCGATACCGACGTGTGATTGCCGCGATTTGTCCGGCGCGAACGGCCGGTCGGCAGACTAAGCCCTACCCTTGATCGACAGGCTCGGCCGGAGTTTCCGACGCCGAGTTTTCCAGTTCCCGCCCCAAGGCCTGCAGAACCTCGCCCTCATGCTGGATGAGCTTTTGCGCCTCTTTCAGCCCGCGATAGAGCTGGCCGCCGTCGACCAGGCTGCGAACCTTGTCGGCGATCGGCGCCGCGCTCGGGCAGGCCGCCACGTATTCATCGAGGAACTTGTTGTAGGCCTGAATGTATTCGCCCTGATTGTGCGGAAAGATGTACGCGCACTGCAGCGAGAAATAGATGCGCGACGCCGGCGTGTTGCTGTCTTCCGCCGACAGCACTTCCTTGCCGCGCAGGATGGCCGCCTGATTGTGAACCGAAAGCTTGGAGTTGGAACCGAGGTTTTCGATGACGGCCCCGTTGATAATGATCTTATCTCCGGCCTTGAAGTCGATTGAAAGCGGCACGGCAGAATCCCCTATCGATTCATGTTACGGCTTGGCCCCGATTGTGATCAGGCTTACCACTTTCAGCGCATATAGTCACGTTTCGCCACGCGCGCAAACGCTAACCAAGCCTTTACCCGGATGCGATTAAATCGGACCCGATTGGCTCTGGCTTCGGATAGACTTACGCAATGGCAGACTTGGAAATCATCGAAGACCCGATCACGCTCGGTGGCGCCTTTGGCGCCGCCGACGCCGAACTCTTTCCGGACTTCGACCGCCATCCGCTGTACGGCCGGTTCGGCCGCACGCTGGGCGCGGCCATCAACCAGGAGCGAAAACGCCATACGCTGACGCATTTCGCCGTCTGCGAGGGCGGAACGCCGCTGCTGTTGGCCCCTGCCACTTGCGACGGCGCGGCGGTAACGATGTTCGGTCATCCGATTGCCCTGGCCGTGCGCCAGGGGCTCGGCAAAAAGAAACAGAAGCAGGCATACGCCCAGGCTTTCGACCGTCTACGCGAGATCGCCAAGACGCACGGCGCGAATTCGATCCGCGTACTCGGCTCGGATTCCGGCGGCGACCTCGGCGCCTGCGACATCGCCTGCATCGACCAGCGCGCGCGGCCCGAAGCGCACATTCATGCGATCGTCGATGCGACCCAGGACGAACAGGCCGTCCACCGCCAACTCCGCGACAGTTACCGCTCTTTGGTCAATTGGGGGCGCCAACAGATCAGGCCCGTCTACATCAACGCGGAAAACCCCGACCGCGGCCACTACGACAGCTACCCGGCATTCCACGAAAAAGTCGCCGGCGCCGCCCACTACAACGACGCCTATTGGAACACCTACTGGGATGAAATCGTCGCCGGCCGCGGCGAGCTTTCCTTGGGCTTCCTCGACGACGGCCGGTTGGTCACCGGCACCTTGGTCGTCGACGCCGGTACTAACGCCTACTACGCATCGGGCGTCTACGAGCGGGAACTGTTCGACAAACCGCTCGGTCACTTTCCCGTCTTCGATGCCATCATGCGCGCCGGCGCGCGCGGACTGGAGCGTTTCGACCTGGGTGAGATATTCCCCGACGGCGCCGCCTCCGAGAAGGAAGTGCAGATCGGGTTCTTCAAGAAAGGGTTCACGTCCAGCTTCGTGCTGCGCACGGTCTGGATGCTTTCAGCCTGACCTCGAACCTGAATTCGCCCGTCGGCGCTAGGCCACTTGGGTGGCCGCGCCGTTCGCCTGCATGTTGCCTTCGGCGATGATCCGCATGGAAGCCGCATCGAGGATCATGCGAAGCATTTCGCCGTATTCGATCTTGGCGAAACCGGCCATAAGGTTGAGCTTGCCGTCCCAGCACCAACCCGGGTTCGGGTTCACCTCGAGCAGCTTGATGGTGCCGTTGGCGTCGGTGCGGAAATCGAAGCGGGCATAGTCCCGGCATCCGCAGCGCTGGAACAGTGTCGTCGACCAGTCGACCAGCATGCGTTGGGTCTCGTCGTCGATATTGGCCGGAATGTAACGGATATCGTTCCAATAGGGTGAGTCCGGAAACCATTTCGATTCGTACCCCAGGATCTTCGGCAGGCCGTCGTCGAGGCCGGAGTAGTCGACCTGCAGCACGGGCAGCGCCATGAACTCAATACCCGGGTTGCCGATCACGCCGACGCTGTACTCCGGGCCCGTCAGGTATTCCTGCACCAGCACCGGCCTGTCGGGCAGGATGCGATGCAGTTCGGCGCGATAGGCGATGGCTTCGTTGACGTTATGGACCACCGCTTGCTGGGTGATGCCGATCGAACTGTCGCCCATACAGGGTTTGATCAATGCTGGAAACACGGAGGGAATCGTCGCCGCCTGGTCGTCGGGATCGTAGTAGGTTTCCAGCGGCACCGGAACGTCACAGGCCTCGGCGATGGCGCTGACCATTGCCTTGTTGTAGCAAAGCCCGAGCGACGCCGGACCGGCGCCGCTGTAGGGGATCGACAGCATCTCCAGCAGCGCCGGAACATGAAGCTCCATAGTCGCCTCGTTGTTGTAGCCCTCGTCGCACAAATTGAAGACAAAACTGGGGCGACGATCGCGCAGTTCCTTCATCAGGTTGGCGTGATTGTCTATGTAATTGAACTTGTAACCGGGGATGCCTTCGACCGCCTTCTTGAAGCGCGCTACCGTATCCATGTCTTCCGCGTTGAACTGGCCGTCGCGCTTGACCGAGTCGGGCAGCCTGGGATCGCCGAATAGCACCGTCACTTCCGGAAACGGAATGGTGCCGGTGGCGTTGCGGGTGCGCGCGACCACCGGCGTGGTCGGGGCCTCGGCGGAAATCAGATTGCGGTGCGCCATCATGCCGAGGTCGCCGTTGCGGCTCGAATCGGCCGTCAGGCGGTCGTGAATCCGAACGTTGCGGAAGCCCGCCTCGGTCAACAGCGCCTGCAGGCGTTCCGGCGAATAGAGCCGCTCCGCGTAGAACTGGTCGGCGATGACGCCCTTCTCCGCATGCACCACGACTTCGCGGGAGATCAGGCGGGCCTTGTCGGTGGAGAGCGAACGCTCGCGGCAGACGAAGTGGTTTTCGTCAATCCATTCCCAGGAACGCGGCTCGAAGTTCTCGCGCATCCAGGTGCCGTCGGTGATGTCGATCACCAGCGTGCCCGACGTCCGCATCACGCGCTTGATCGAACTCAGCACCGCCAGGTCGTCTTCTTCGCGGTCGAAATAACCGAACGAATTGCCCATCACCAGGACGGCGTCGAACGGACCGTCGCGGAGCGCGAACTTGCGCGCGTCGCCCTCGCGGAAACGGACATCGAGCCCCGCTTCACGCGCGCGGCGGCGTGCCAACCGAACCAAGTAGCGCGACCTGTCGAGACCGGTAACGCGACTGTAACCGACCCGCGCCAACTCCAATGAATGGCGTCCCTGGCCGCAGCAGAGGTCGAGAATCCTGTCGTCGTGCTCGAGCCCGACGGCGGCAATGACGCGCTCTATATCACCCCGGGTGTTTGCGTCGTTCTCGACGACGTCGCCGTCGGTCTTCAGATAGACGGCGTTGAAGAGGGTACGCCACCAGTCGCTCGGCAGATGCCGCTCCAGGTCGGAGACAGGACCGAGTGTTCGTTTGGGCGGCGTGCCGGGTCGAGGAGGCTTCATTACTGATCCTTTCATAGGCGACGGCGGGCAAGTCTTGGCCCGACGCTTCCGCGTCTCATTTCGTCGCATACATTATTCAAAAAATTGCCGGGAACCAAATTCGACAAAATCCAAAGAACCGCCCGCTCCAATTGCGCAAAACAGCGATACGATGCTGGACCTTGGCGACGTCAATCGTGTTTGCGGGCGCTTGCGCGCGGCCCGGATGCTTGGCTCCGGTCAAACCGCCCGCATCCGCGACGATGGGCGCGAAATAGATAACGTCGATGTAAAAGACAATAAAACGATTTATTTTAATTATTATATCATATTTTTCGATATTATTTTGGTGTACTTTATCGCCGGTTCCCGTCTAGTCAGTTGTAAAGGTGCGCGTTTTAAAGTTGCAATCGAAGAGAGCGGCGTTTTACGTCATTCGATGAGGGCGGATAGTATATTAGAAAATTCGATTTTAAATATCATAAAAATTCGTTATTCCACTTTAAATCCACCCCGTATATTTCCCCAACTTGGGTGGCAGTGTGCCGCCCATCGTTATGCCGAAGTATCGGGTCGACATGCGCAATCCGCGACAGCGACATCGGGCTCAGCGCCGAGCCATCGCCCGCCGCCGATTGATGGTGGCGCGGAACAGTCACGCTGCCCCCGACCGCGACACGGCCATGATCGTCAGGAGCACAGGAAATGTCGGAAACTCTGGCAACAAACACCGTATCGCCGGCGCTCGCAGAGCGCGGAATGTGGCAGTCCCTCGACCATAATATCGGTGTCTGCTTTTTCATCGTGGTCGGCGTAGGCGGTATTGTGTGTCCGCTCGGCCTCATGGTCTACAGTTGGTTTGTCTAAGACCTTCACCGTTCGCACGCCGTAACTGAACCCGATATCTCGGGGCATACGGCCGCGCGGTGCGGTTGGCAGGTGATTTCGTCACATCCAAAACCGGAACCCGTCCGGGCTTTGGCCATACCCACTTGAATACGACCCATACCGGTCTAAAATTTATTTAAACCGAGAGACTCTTGGGACAAATTGGATAGGCGTCATGAGCAAAGGGGAAAAGTTCTTTCTGCCGAGCGCGTTCCATATTCACTATGACGGCATAGACGCGGAACACGAAGAACTTGTCCGTATCGTCAATGGTTTGTTCGCGGCAAAACATACAGATGGGCACCGGCCCGACTCGCTCGAACCGTTCATAAGATTGCTAGGCATTCATTTCGAAAATGAGGAACGCCACATGGCGGCGCTCGCCTACCCAGGGCTGGCGTGGCACCGCGACCACCATGCGGAGTGCCTGGCGCGCGCGCGGGAACTGGCATTGGAATGCGAGCGTCGCGGCGGCATAGACGACGAAATTATCGACAGGTGCTTCGAGGAAGTGGTGCACGAGGTCGCCCGTGCCGATCTCAAGTTCGGCGAATTCGTCGAAGGCCGCGAAGACAGCGGCGGCGATTGACGCTGCGCGCCGGCGCAAGACGCGCCCGGCGCCGAGGCGATCACATCAGGCGCGCCTTGGCCCCTTCCAGAAGCCCTTCGGAAATCTGAAAATTAATGTTTATCAGAGTGTTGAGCGTGGTATCCGGAATTTCCACGCCATGCTTCATGGTCATGTCGGAGATGAAATCCCGCAGCTTCAGGATGTTGTCGCGGACGTTTTCACCAAGCCTGCTTTCCGGGCTGCGCACCAATACGCCGATTTCGATCCAAACCTGAAGATTGTGCTCCAGGGCCTGGGCCAGCTTGGCGAGATTGCGTTCCGTCAACCGAGACTGATCCAACTGAATGGCGGCTTGGGCGAGATTGAAGGCCTGTTGCTCGACGACGGTAAGGTCGTTCTGATTTAACACCGTGGTGTGCCTCCCAAGATATGGCGATAAGGTTCCCAATCGCTGGGAAAAGGTCAACAGAGAAGTCGCTGTTCCACCGCATCAGCGAACCGCGACCGGGCGCCGTCGAGGATCGCGCGGAAGCTTCCGTCAACCGGGGCCTCGGACCCAAGCCGCGAGATCAACCCCGCCATTTTCGCCGCAATCGCTGACGGATCCATGACCGCCGCGGCCGCCCTGTCGATGATCGGGTTGACCAGACCTGTTCCGCCCGGTTGCAAAGACAGCACCGGTATGCGCGCCAAGTGCGCTTCGAGCAGCACCATGGTGGTCATGCCGATGACGCCGTCGGCGCTCTTTAGCAAGGATTCCGCCGTCTCGGCGGCAAGTTCAACTTGGAACCCATCGAAGCCGCCCGCCTTCGCGACCAAATCGCGCCAACGCTCCATGGTCTCGCGCGGGTGCGGTTTGACGACGACCCGCAAACCCTGTGGTGCCGCATCCGCCAGCGCCTGCATGGCAAGTTCGAACACCTGGAATTGATCGAACCCCCGCGCGCGCGGACCGAAATCCTCAATGATCGGCTCGGAGAAAAAGACCATCAGCGGCGCATTGGCATCGAAGCGATGCGCGCCACGCGCCGCCGTCAGCCGCTCAGTCTGTGCCTCCAGGTGCGGCTGGCCGACCACCGCAACATCGATGGCGTCCGGCGCCTCGGCGCGGAACGCCGCTTCGGTGTCGCTGTCGATTACCGCGACCACGTCCGGAAAATCGTATCCGCCAGTCACCTCGAACCGGCGCAGCAGATGCGTCCAGGAATCGATCGCCGCGAGCGAACGCAGCCCCGCCCGCCGTGCCCATTGCCAGGCGGCGCGCTCGACCTCGCCGAAACCGGTTGCCGCGATCACCGCGTCCGGCTTTCGCTCGATGGCGCCTTCGAGATCGGCGGCGCCTTCGATGGCGGCGACCTCGCGGCCCTCGTTCCGCCAGAGCTTCACCGCCGGCCCGGCGGCGACGAAATCGACATCATGGCCGCGACGCAGGAGTTCGGGCACCGGCGCGCCGATCATCTGCGCGCCGCCCGGGTCGTGCGCCGCGAGCAGCAGCCGGGCCACCCGATCAGCCTTTCGCCTGACGCGCCTCGTGAGCGCGCAACGGTTCGAGGTTTTCGGTGACCTTGTGGAAGGCCGCGGCAACATCGTCCAGGTCCTTCTCGGTCATCGGCGGGCGCATCAGTTCGTGCGTCATCAGGGTCTCGAAATGCGCCTTCTCGACCTCCGGACAGATACCCTTGTCGTAGCTGACGGTGCCCTTGTAGTGCGGACAGGCGAACGGGCAGCCCTTGTCGCCGTATGCGGTGCGTTCCTGGTACATGGGCTCGAGATAGATCGGCCGCACGTAGCCGGCGCCGAGCAGCGGCCCTTCACCTTCCCTTAGTTCTGTCGCCGGCAGTTCGGCCTTGAGGGCGGCCACGAAC
>JAYOXJ010000012.1:0-25907 GCA_038152725.1 Rhodospirillaceae bacterium | reverse complement strand
TCGAAGACTCGGGCTCGGCCAACGCGGAAACCGGCTGGGGGGCACGGCATCTGGTCGTCGACGACGACAAGGGCGGTATCCTCGCGGCGGCACCGCTCTACCTCAAAAGCCATTCCTACGGCGAATACGTGTTCGACTGGGGCTGGGCCGACGCCTACGAGCGGGCCGGCGGGCGCTATTATCCGAAACTGCAGTGCGCGGTGCCGTTCACGCCGGTGACCGGCCCCCGATTGCTGGTCTCGCCGGCCGTCGATCCGGCCGAGGCGGTGGAACTCAAGAAGGCGCTGATCGCCGCCATGGTACAATTGGCCGAGCAACTGGGCGTCTCGTCGCTCCACGTCACCTTCCCGGAAAGGGACGAGTGGGAGTTGATGGCCTCCATGGGCCTGATGCGCCGCACCGGTCAGCAGTTCCATTGGGAGAACCGTGGCTACGCCGGTTTCGACGATTTCCTGGCCGAGTTGCAGTCGCGCAAACGCAAGCAACTGCGCAAGGAGCGCCAGGAAGTCGCCGAAACCGGCCTCGCGTTCCGAGCGCTCCGAGGTGCGGAGATCGACGATACATATGCCCGCGCCTTCTACCGCTTCTATCGCAACACCACCGACCGCAAGTGGGGGCCGAGCTACCTGACGCCGCAATTCCTGCCGCTGCTGGCCGAGCGCCTCGGCGACAAGGTGGTGCTGATCGTCGCCGAAGCAGAGGGAAAACCGGTCGCCGGTGCGCTCAACCTGATTGGCGGCGACGTGCTCTACGGCCGCAACTGGGGCTGCCACGGTCACTACAAGTTCCTGCATTTCGAGACCTGCTACTACCAGGCCATCGAGTTCGCCATCCGCGAGGGCTTGAATCGTGTCGAGGCCGGCGCCCAGGGCCCGCACAAGATCCAGCGCGGCTATCTGCCGGTCGCCACCTATTCGGCGCATTGGATCGCCGACCCGGCGTTCGAGCGTGCGGTCGAGCGCTTCCTGGCCGACGAACGCAACGCCATGGAGCATGAACGCGCCGCCATGGCCGAGCATTCGCCCTATCGCAACACCGAGGGCGACGGCCGGAAATCCCCCGGCGATTGACTCTTCGTTAACCCCTCTCCCCTACACTCTCCCGAGGACGGAGATGTGGAATGAAACCAGCGACTTACCTCGCGGTGCTGGCCGCGATTGTCGGCCTCGCGGCCTTCAACTCCCAAGAAGCAGACGCCGCCGCGCCAGAATGCGCACGCACCTATATCCAGGGCCACTCAGAGGTCGTGGTTAACCACTGCACGACCTGCCGCCGCGTCGCCATCCAGCACCGGCGTTACGGCTCCAACGGTGCGCCGACGTCTCGCACCTACGACCTACAGCCGCGCGCGCAGTTCCCGCTGCCGTTCAAGGGCGGCGGCCGTTCGCGCATTACCAGTGACGTGCCCTGCCGCGACGAGACCGGCGGCGGCCAGGACCTGCTCAACCCCGGCAAGGGCCGGCGTGTGGAAGCGCCGCAGAGCTGCGTGTCGTTGCAGACGACGGCGAAAAGCGGCGTGATGCTGGTCAACCAATGCGGCATCTGCCGGGCGGCGGCGATCGTGCGCTACGCCGCCAGCGGCCAGTCGATGGGCCGGGAGTTCTTCAAGGTGCTGGGACGCGCCAGCGTGCCGGTGCCGTCGAAGGGCGCGGCCAAGGTGGGCTACCTCGCCGACGTCGATTGTCCTTCCTAGCCACCGGTCTCCCGACCGCACATCGCCGGATGGCAAGCTTAGACCGTGTGGCCTTCGGTATCCGTCAGTGTCAACAGAACGTCGGCATACCAGGTGCAATTGAGGCCCAAGGCCTCGTCGATCTGAATGTCACGCGTGCCGATATCCAGTCTCGATGAGTGAACTCCGAGCAACACCCATTCGGATTGCGCCCTGTCGGACATATGGCCGTCGACCTTAGTGACCACTGGGGATCCGCTAGAGCCGCGGTGAGTCCGAGCATCGGTCAGGAAATACCCGTTGCCCTGGAACCTGAGCCCAATCGTCGAGGCGACGATCGCATGGCGTACCACCGGAAGATGGTGGAGCGTGTCATGGAAGCCGAGTGGAAAACCGACGACGAGGGCGTTCGCCCCGATTTCGATATTGGCATCGTTTTGCAGCACCTGGCTGGCGTCAAAGGCGTGGAAGCACGCGCCTTTCGGCAGCGCGCTCTGGTCGATTTCGATGACGGCGACATCGACGCTGCCGGCCATGTCGGCCGCATTCCGCCAGATGCTCTGGCCATCGTCGAAGAGAAGGATCGAAAACCCCGTCGAGCGCGCGAGATTGTCCTTGTCGATGTGAACCTCGAACTCCAATCGGTCGGGATGATGATCGTTCTCGGCGTCGATGACGACATGCAGGCTGGTGACGAGGAACAGGCTATCGCCGTTCTTGAAAAAAAAGCCGGTTGCGTTGGTCAACAGCCTGTCGCCGACGAAGGTTGAAATACGCGTGGTCGAAAGTAACAGGGGTTCGATCATCGGGAAGTCCTTTCCTCGGTGTTTACATCCCTCTCAGGTGAACGGCATCGCACGGCCGGACAGTGAAATTCCGCCGTTGGATACGGTGTCAGCGTGGCACAAAGGGTGTTCTTAAGTTGTTATTGGCGCTACACTTTTGCTATTATAAAAATAAAAAAATAAAATTAAATAAAAATATATATTATTGAATTATTTAAAAATAAATCCATATGTGTAATGTAGAAAATTATTTCTGCATTAGTGAAAGTGATTTTTCATGTCTTTCAAGAAATTTTCGGTTGCCCAGACCGAACCCAACAAGGGCAAGCCCGCGACTCCTGGGCTGGTTTCCCCGGTGACAGGCACGACGGAAAAGCCCGCGGAATCGACGCCGAGTGCAAAAGCATCCACGGCGAAGTCATAACAGGTAGCTCGAATTGGAGGGGCAAAGCCGTCTCCAGCCCACTTCCGCCATCCATCCAAAATGGCGCCACCAATCGATATGGACTCAATGGCAAAACGTACCACCAGCAAGATCGTAACCTTTACTAAGCCTTTCGTTTTGGCCGACTTCGACGAAGTCCTGCCAGCCGGAAATTATGTCGTCGATACGGAAGAAAATTTGATCGATGGCCTGTCTTTCGCAGCCTATTTTCGCTCCACGACCACGATCTATCTGCCCAGCGCTTCGGCCAATCCGGGGTTGTGGCGCACCATGAATGTGGATCCCAAAGAACTCGACGTGGCATTGACGCGTGATCGCGAATCCTCGCCGCCAACAACGGCAAGTGTGCACCCAACCGCCGCCAGTGGCATGCAACGGCATTCGCTTGACCGCCTCGCCATCGAGCGAGCCGAGAACGAAGGAATGCCGTCACATGCTTGCTGATTCCAATGACCAATTATCGGATGACCGACGTTCTGGAAAGCCGCTCCCGCCGTGGTGCGCGGATGCCGAGACCGACCTCGATGACGGCACGGTAACGGCACCTGAGCCCGCAAGAAGCCCGCCGATAATCCCGAAAACCCTGTCCACGCAAGCCACCGAACTGAGAGAACTGATTTTCCGCGACCGTAAATCCCGAGCTAGGCACGACCGCTGAAAATAACCGATCGCCAGTGATAGATGATCTCGTAAGTCTACTTGACCGCAGCGGATGACATCGAACTCGGCCGGCAGTTCCGGCGCTGTGCCGTTCATGGATTCGCCGGGCAGGCCCCCCCATCCGCCTATCAAAACGGCTCGCACAGGAACAGGAGCGACAGACATGCCCAATGCAATAGACGACCAGCCGCAGACCGCTGAAAATCCGAGTGACGAGGCGCAAATGTCGAAATACGGCATCACGAGCAAGACGGTCGATATCTTCTATCTAGGCCAGTATCGCTACACCAATTTGCGCGATGCCATTGCCCAGGCAAAACGCGTGGCGGGCGAGACTTGACGGCAACGACGCGGCAATAGCCGTGGTCATGGCCATGAGTTTGAACTTTCCTAATGCCAGCCGAAGTTTCGAGGCGACGCAAAACCGTGTCCGGTTTTGGGGATACGACAGCGCCATCGAAATCACGTTTTTCATCCAGGCCGAATGCCTGATGGAGATATGCTCCGGCGTCGGCGATACCGAGGCCGAGCTGCTGGCAGCATTCGATTCCGCCATCGAGCGGATTCATCAAGCCGCGATAAACGCCTACGGGCGCGGGCGCAAACGCAGTTACGTCCATACCCTGGCCATGCAGGACCTCTGACGTCGCCAAGACAAATGGCTTAGACCAGGCCGGTAGAAACTACGAAACGCGCGAGGGCATGAATGAAATCCAGCAATCCGAGGAACACGGAGATTTTCGCCGAAGACAATCCCGTCGACGTGGCAAAAAACCGCTTGTGCTCGCGTTGCCGCGTGGCGTTCGAAAGCAGTTGGAGTGGCGAACGGATATGCCGCCATTGCAAAGATTCGATAGCTTGGCGCAAGGACGAGCCATTTCGCCGCCACCAGTTTGGCGGGCGAAAACGAACCTCGAAATGACGCCTCGATTGGCCAACCGGATTGTGCTCGATCCGGCGTATGCAATTTACGCAACACGTGCGTTCGGAGATTAGACCATGGAACGAATAGAACGCCTGACGGCCTACGGCATCGGCGCGGGAATTGGCGCCGCCATAGCAATGTTGGTCGGTTTCGGAATTGGCGGTTGGATGACCGGAGGGCGGATTAGCGATCGGGAGATTGAATTCGCCCGCGCAGAAATCATCACGGCGCTGGTTCCCTACTGCGTCGACCGAGCGAGGAGCGATCCCCAATTCCAATCCATACTCGATCGGATCAAGACGGCTGGGTCCTCTAACGGCGTCCGCATCCTCGTGCAGGCCGGATGGGCATTGAAGCCGGCATCCGAACGGACCGACTACGGCGTCGCCAACGCATGCATGAAGTCCCTGACCGCCCCGGGCTGATCGCGGCGCGGCGCGCCGAAATCCACTTCCCCTACTTCTCGACCAGGGCCGGAACCTTGCCGCCGCCGTCGCGTTTGGCCGGCGGTTTCGTCGCCTTGCGCTTGACCGGCAGGTTGGATCCATCGGGATAGTCGAACACCACCTTGCCGTCGTCGATCCGCACCAGCACGACGCCACCCTTGGAGAGCTTGCCGAACAGCAGTTCCTCGGCCAGCGGCTTCTTGATCTGCTCCTGGATTACGCGGGCCAGCGGCCGGGCGCCGAACTTCTCGTCGTAGCCCTTCTTGGCCAGCCATTCGCGGGCATCGTCGGTGAGTTCGATCATGACGCCGCGGTCCTCGAGCTGGGTTTCCAGTTCGATGATGAACTTGTCGACGACCATGGCGACCACTTCCGGCGGCAGCGCCGAGAACGCGATGGTGGCATCCAAGCGGTTGCGGAACTCGGGCGTGAACAGCTTCTCGATCGCTTCCGTGTCCTCGCCGATGCGGCTTTCGCGGCCGAAGCCCATGGGCGGCTTGGCCAGGTCCGATGCGCCGGCGTTGGTGGTCATGATCAGGATGACGTTACGGAAATCGATGCTCTTGCCGTTGTGGTCGGTGAGCTTGCCGTGGTCCATGACCTGGAGAAGGATGTTGAACAGGTCCGGATGCGCCTTTTCGATCTCGTCCAGCAACAGCACCGAATGCGGCTGATGGTCGATGGCATCGGTCAAGAGACCGCCCTGGTCGAAGCCGACGTAGCCCGGCGGCGCGCCGATCAGGCGCGAGACCGAGTGGCGCTCCATGTATTCCGACATATCGAAGCGCACCAGTTCGACGCCCATGATGTTGGCGAGCTGGCGGGCGACCTCGGTCTTGCCGACGCCGGTCGGGCCGGAGAACAGGTAGCTGCCGACCGGTTTTTCCGGCTCGCGAAGCCCGGCGCGGGCGAGCTTGATAGCGCTGGCCAGGGCCTCGATCGCCTTGTCCTGGCCGAACACCACCGTCTTGAGGTCGCGTTCCAGCGTCGCCAGCTGCTCACGGTCGTTGGTCGAGACGCTCTTCGGTGGGATGCGCGCGATCTTCGCCACCACTTCCTCGACATCGCGCACGGTGACGGTCTTCTTGCGCTTCGATTCCGGCAGCAGCATGCGCGACGCGCCGACCTCGTCGATGACGTCCAAGGCCTTGTCCGGCAGCTTGCGGTCGTTGATGTAGCGGGCCGCCAGTTCGACGGCACTGCGAAGCGATTCGGCTGTGTAACGAACCTTGTGGTGCTCCTCGAAGTAGGGCTTGAGGCCCTTCAGGATCTTCACCGTGTCGTCGATCGACGGCTCGTAGACGTCGATCTTCTGGAACCGGCGCACCAGCGCGCGGTCCTTCTCGAAGTAGTTGCGGTACTCCTTGTAGGTGGTCGAGCCCATGCACCTGAGCGCGCCCGATTGCAGCGCGGGTTTCAGGATGTTGGACGCATCCATGGAGCCGCCCGAGGTGGCGCCCGCGCCGATCACGGTGTGGATCTCGTCGATGAACAGGATCGCATGCGGCAGGTGCTCGAGCTCGTTCATGACGTTCTTGAGCCGCTCTTCGAAGTCGCCCCGGTAGCGCGTACCGGCGAGCAGCGCGCCCATGTCGAGCGCGTAGTTGACGGCGTCGTCGAGCACTTCCGTCACGTCGCCCTCGACGATGCGCTTGGCCAGGCCCTCGGCGATGGCGGTCTTGCCGACGCCGGGATCGCCGACATAGAGCGGGTTGTTCTTGTTGCGGCGGCAGAGGATCTGGATGGTCCGCTCAATCTCCGCCTGGCGGCCGATGAGCGGATCGATACGGCCCTCGGCGGCCTTCTCATTGAGGTTGACGCAGTAGGTGTCGAGCGCCTCCTCGCCCTTGCGGACGACTTTTTCCTCGGCCGCTTCGGCGTCGGCGCCGTGCACGGTGCGCGCGCGTTCCTCACCGGCGACCTTGGCGATGCCATGCGAGATGTAGTTGACGGCGTCGAGTCTGGACATCTCCTGCAGCTGCAGGAAATAGACCGCGTGCGACTCGCGTTCGGAGAACAGCGCCACCAGGACGTTGGCGCCGGTTACTTCCTCGCGGCCGGACGACTGCACATGGATGACGGCGCGCTGGATCACGCGTTGGAAGCCGGCCGTCGGCTTGGGCTCGGCATCGTGCGGCGAGACCAGGTCCTTAAGTTCGCTGTCGAGAAACTCGGCGACGTCCTCGGCCAATCGCTCGAGGTCCACCCCGCAGGCCTTCATCACCGAGCGCGCGTCCTGATCCTCGGTCAG
Source organism: Rhodospirillaceae bacterium (assembly GCA_038152725.1). Classification (GTDB taxonomy): domain Bacteria; phylum Pseudomonadota; class Alphaproteobacteria; order Rhodospirillales; family Casp-alpha2; genus TMED8. Next base: position 18,723 of record JAYOXJ010000012.1, on the reverse strand, counting down.
CGAGAGCAGCAGGTGCTCCAGCGTCGCGAATTCATGACGACGTTCGGTGGCCAGGGCGAGGGCCCGATGCAGCGTGTGTTCCAGATTGCGCGATAGCAAATCAGTTCTCCTCGTTGTCGCTGCCATCCTTCTCGATGGTGCATTGCAGGGGGTGTTGATTCTGTTTCGCCAGGTCCATGACCTGGGTGACTTTGGTCTCCGCCACTTCGTAGGTGTAGACGCCGCAGACGCCGACGCCGCGCTGATGGACATGAAGCATGATCTGCGTGGCGCGGTCATGGCCCATGGAGAAGAAGCGCTGCAGCACGTAGACGACGAACTCCATCGGCGTGTAGTCGTCGTTGAGCATCAGCACCTTGTACATGGACGGGCGCTTGGTCTTCGGCCGGGTCTTGAGCGCGATGCCGGTATTCGGTCCGCCGTCGTTGCCGTCGTCGATGCGGGACGGCGGTTTGGGCGGCTGCTCGGGCTCGCCTGCCATGGAAATCGGGGCTGTCGGTTCGTCGAATGCCATACATTAATAATATGGGATGTTTTGCGCTGCGCAAAAGCCCTTCCGTGCGAAATCGTCAGCAAGCGAGGCCGAATGACCCTATTCGGCCTGAAAGCGGCACTAATCCAGGGTTTCGGGATGAAACAAACGGTCCGGATCGAGCCGAACCGGGGCCAGATGCTGGGCCACCGAGTAGCGGCAGAGCGCGTCCAGGGCCTGGCGATTCCGTGCCACGCCGTAGGGCCAGTAATCGGCGCCCATCAGCGCGCGTGTGTCTTCCCACTCCGCCGACAGCCAAGGCAGATGGATGCGGTTGGCCGACGCCGTCGCCGTCACCTCCAGTTCCGCCATGGCGATGCGCCGGCATTCGAGCAGTGCGTCGTAGACGGCGCGGGCCAATCCGGGATGGGCGTCCGTCAGTTCCCGCCTGATGCCGACCAGATGCATGATCGGGAAAATGCCGGTGCGCGCGTAGTAGTCGCGCTCGGCGGCACGTACATCGGCGAACAGCCGCGTCACCCGGCCGCTGCCGTCGGCGAAGGCGTCGGGCGGCGCCGGCGCAATGACCGCATCGAGCTCGCCTGCGATCAGGAGCTCGTTGAGAGTCCGCCCTTCGGCGACCGGCGCCACGTCCATATGCGCCGGCAGGTCGAGCGCCAGGCGCTCCTTGCGGCCGGCCTGATTAAGCCCGCCGCTACGGTAGCGGATCAAGTCGGTGTCGACATCGTATTCGTCGGCCAACAATCCCCTCGCCCACAGCGCCATGGTCATCTGGTATTCGGGCACGCCGACCAAGCGCCCCTCCAGGTCCTTCGGCGCCTCGATGCCGCTGCCTTGGCGCAGATAGAAGCCGCCGTGGCGGAACGCGCGCGAGAGGTACGCCGGCAACGCCACGTAGGGACACGCCCCCTTCGCCAGCTGCATGACGTAGGTCGAGGCCGACAGTTCGGAAATGTCGAACGGCGCCTCGGTGAAGGCGCGGGCGAAAATCTGCGTCGGATATTGGACGGTGACGGCGATCTCCACGCCGGGAACGCTGACCCGCCCGTCGATCAGCGGCAGGACGCGGTCGTAGTCCCAGCAGGTCATGGTCAGGCGCATCGCCCGCGACGTTGACCGATAACCGCATGCTTGGCAATTGCTGAAACGACAAACGCCCGGTGGGGGGAGGACCCACCGGGCGTTCTATCAGGCTGCCCAATCCGATTGGGGGGGGGAATGTGGGTTAGGCAGCAAGCTCCTTGGTGAACTTCTCGACCGTCACGTTGACGCGCTTGGTGATCGGCGCGGCGGCCTCTTCGGCCAGCTTCACGGTCATGTCGGTGATCTTGCGGCTGTCGTTCATGGCCTTCTCGTAGGACGCCTTGACCATATCGTTCTGGATCGCGACCGCGTCCTGAACGCTCTTGCAGCCGAGAACCTTCTTGGCGACGACGGCGTTCTCTTCGATCACCGCCTGGGCGATGGCGAAGATTTCCTTGTTGAGGTCCTGCACGCCCTTCACAAAGACGGCATTGGCCTTCACCATGGCATCGACGTTGTCTTTGCCGAAGGCGATCACTTCCTCGTAGTTCTTGAACATCTCTGTGCCGGCCTTCACGGCGGCGGCAACCTGTTCCTGGCTCACGGCGACGGCCTTCTCGACGCCCTTGCTGGCGGCTTCGGCACCGGCCTTGACCACGGATTCAACGGTTTCCTTACCCGCAGCGACAGCGGCTTCCACGGTTTCCGTGGCGGCCTTTGCGGTGACGGGTTTCTTAGTAGTAGCCATTTCACTCTCCATATCTGGCCGGTCCACGGTCCACCCCGCTCCAGCCGAAAATCTAATGCTGCGTTGCAGCAACTATGGTCCAAATGTATCCCGCCGGTTCGCGGCGTCAATGGTTTTTTGTGCAACGCAAAAAATATTTCACACTTATATTTTAGCAGGTTAGACAAATTTTATAGCACTTGCGTCAAAAAATCCTGTTGTTTTGCAATGCACTCGAAAAAATTCCCGCAATGGGTCCCAATCTGGCATTCCCGGCCGCTTCCTGTGGCCGCGCGAGGCCAAGGCGGCGCCCGATTAACTCTTTCTTCATCACCCATTTGGTAGGAAACAATTGATTCGGTTGCGAAATTTCTAGAGACGCGTATCGAATTTCGTGTTTAAATCCCGGCCAAGACCATAAAGGCCGCCTGGGAAATGGGGATCTGGACTTGAGGGTGCGAGCGGGGTTGAGCCTGAAAAAGCCAGGAATTTGTGGGCGCTTAGCTATTTTTGCGGTTGCGGCCTTGGTCGCCGGTTGGCTCGGCACCCGGACCGCGCCGGCGCATGCCGGCTACGCCAGCATCATTGTCGATGCCGAAACCGGCCGAATCCTCCACGCCACCAACGCCGACACCCGGAATTACCCGGCCTCGCTGACCAAGATGATGACGCTCTACATCGTCTTCGACGCGCTCAACGTCGGCAAATGGACTCTCGATACCAAGCTGAACGTGTCGGCCCGCGCCGCAGGGCAAGCACCATCGCGCCTCGGCGTTGAAGCCGGCCAGACCATCCGCGTCGAGGACGCGATCCTGGCGCTGGTCACCAAGTCGGCCAACGATGTCGCCACCACCGTCGCCGAGAACATCGCCGGCACCGAGAGCAACTTCGCCATGATGATGACGGCGACGGCGCGCAAGCTGAACATGAGCCGCACCACGTTCCGCAATGCGTCCGGCCTACCCAACGGCGGCCAGATGAGCACGGCACGCGACATGGCACTCTTGGCTCGCGCGCTTCTGCAGCACCACGCCAAGTACTACCACTACTTCTCGACCAAGGAATTCCAGTACGCCGGCCACACGCACCAGAACCACAACAAGCTGCTTTCCACATACGAAGGCACCGACGGCATCAAGACCGGATACATCCGCGCCGCCGGTTTCAACCTGGTGGCATCGGTCAAGCGCGGCGGTACGCGGCTGATCGGCGTTGTCTTCGGCGGGCGCGACTCGCGCCAACGCAATCGCATCATGACCAAGCTGCTCAATAAGGGCTTCTCCGTCGCCGACGGCCGACGCAAGGCGCCGATGGTCGCGGACAAGCTGCCGGACCGCGAAACGGTCCAGGCGATCGCCAGCCACGCCCCCAGCGTTCCGCCCCCGGCGCGGGAGCCGAAGCAGGGCGGCGCGAACGAGGAATGGGCGATCCAAGTCGGCGCCTACGCGCGCTATTCGCAGGCCTATCAGGCGGCGCGCACTGCCATGGATATGGCCGCCCAGTTGGTCGGCGGCGGCACGGTCAAGGTTGTGCCGCTGAAGACGCGGCGCGGCAAGACGCTCTACCGCGCGCGCATTCACGGCATCGAGAAGAATACCGCCTACGCCGCCTGCAAGCTGCTGGTACAGAAAGACCGCGATTGCATGGAACTTCGCGTCACCGATATGCAGGTTGCCGAGAACACCCGCTAGACGCCGGGCACGCCCTTCCCTTCCACATCGAGTAGAAATCGGCGCCGGTTACATTTCCGGCGGTTCGATGCCGCTTTGACGAAGCTGATCGGCGAGCGCCGACTTTAGCCGCGCGAGGCCCGCTTCGGTGGTCGATTCACAACGCGCCACCAGCACCGCCTGGGTGTTGGATGCGCGCAGCAGCCACCAGCCGTCACCGGTCTCGACGCGCACGCCGTCGATGTCGATGACGTTGGCACCTTCCTTGGCGAGACGCTTGGCGACCTCTTCGACGACCTTGAACTTACGCTCCTCGGCGCAATCGAAGCGCAGCTCGGGCGTGTTCAGATAGGGCGGCAGCGAGTCCCTGATCTCGGCCAGACTCTCGTCTCCTCCCGCGACCACCGAAAGCATCCGCACGGCGGCATAAAGCGCGTCGTCGTAGCCGTAATAACGATGCTTGAAGAAGATGTGCGCGCTCATCTCGCCGGCGAGCGGCGCGCCGCTGTCGGCGAGCTTCTTCTTGATGTGGGAGTGGCCGGTCTTCCAGAGCAGCGGCACGCCGCCCAGGCGCTCGATCTCGTCCTGGAACAGCCGGCTCGCCTTGACGTCGGCGATGATCGTCGCACCCGGCTCGTCGGCCAGCACGTCGCGCGCCAGCACCACCAGGATCTGGTCGCCCCACAGCACCCGGCCCTGGCCGTCGACCACGCCGATGCGGTCGCCGTCGCCGTCGAAACCGATGCCGAGATCGCATCCCTCGGCCGCGACGACGTCTTTCAACTGTGCCAGGTTTTTCTCCACCGTCGGGTCCGGATGGTGGCTCGGAAACATGCCGTCGATCTCGGCGTTGATGACGACGTGCGTGCCCGGCAGGCGCCGGACCAGCATTTCCACCGTCTCGCCGGCGGCGCCGTTGGCCGGGTCCCAGGCGATCTTGAGTTCGCGGTTGCCACGATAGTCGGCGGCCAGGCGCTCGACGTATTGCTGACGGATATCGTGGTGCTCGTCGGTGCCGTTGCCGGTGACGTAGTCGCCGGCGGCGACACGCTTACCCAGTTCCTGGATGTCCGCGCCGAAGAAGGCGTGGCCCTGGAACATCATCTTGATGCCGTTGTATTCGGGCGGGTTGTGCGATCCGGTGATCATCATGCCGGCGTCGGCGCCGAAATGATGGCTGGCGAAATAGAGCATCGGGCTCGGGCCGCGGCCGGAGCGAATGACGCGAAGCCCGGTCGCCATCAGCCCTTTGGCGGCGGCGGCCTCGAGCTCGGGCGAATGCAGCCTGCCGTCGTAGCCGAGCGCGATGCTCTTGCCGCCGGCCAGGGTCAGCATGGAACCGAAACCCCGCGCGATCGCCTCGACATCGTCGGCAACGAGGGTCTTACCGACGATGCCGCGAATGTCGTATTCGCGAAGGATCGTCGGATCGAGCCGGCGTCCGGCTCCCTTGTCAGCGCTCAATCGTCGCCTCCCGGCTTACCGGGCGCGACCGCGGCGCGACCGATGGATGAATAATGGAAACCGGCGGCGGCCATTTCGTCGGGCTTGTAGATGTTCCTGAGATCGATCATCACCGGCGCCTTCAGCACGCTCTTCACTCGCTTCAGGTCGAGAGCGCGGAACTGGTTCCATTCGGTGACGATGGCGACGGCGTCGGCACCGGTCATGGCGTCGTAGGCGTCCTTGCACCAGACCACGCCGGTCATCAGCTTCTTCGCCTCTTCCATGCCTTCCGGATCGTAGGCCCGGACAGTGGCACCGGCCTTCTGCAGGCCGGCGACGATATCGAGACTGGCGGAATCGCGCATGTCATCGGTGTTGGGTTTGAAGGTGACGCCGAGAATGGCGACCGTCTTGCCTTTCATGTCGCCGCCGCAAGCCTTGATGATCTTGTCGGCCATGCGCCCTTTGCGCTTGTCGTTGACGTCAACGACGGTGTCGACGATGCGAAGCGGGGCACCCGCCTCTTCGGCGGTACGCACCAGCGCCAGCGTATCCTTGGGGAAACACGAGCCGCCGTAACCCGGCCCGGCGTGCAGGAACTTCCGCCCGATGCGGCCGTCGAGCCCGATGCCGCGCGCCACGTCCTGGACGTCGGCGTCGACGACCTCGCAGAGGTCCGCGATCTCGTTGATGAAGGTGATCTTGGTGGCGAGGAAGGTGTTGGCGGCGTACTTGATCAGTTCCGAGGTCTGACGCGAGGTGAACACGATCGGCGTCTCGATCAGGTAGAGCGGCCGGTAGAGCTCGCGCATGACTTCCTGGGCGCGCTCGTTCTTGGTACCGATGACGACGCGGTCGGGCCGCATGAAATCCTCAATGGCCGAGCCCTCGCGCAGGAACTCCGGGTTGGAGACCACGTCGAACTCGCCTTCCGGCCGGATCTCGCCGATGATCCGTTCGACCTCGCGGCCAGTACCGACGGGCACGGTCGACTTGGTCACCACCACGGTATACCCGCTTATCGCCTCGCCGATTTCCTTGGCGGCGGCATAGACGTAGGAGAGGTCGGCATGACCGTCGCCGCGCCGACTCGGCGTACCGACGGCGATGAACACGGCATCGGCACCCGCGACCGCCTTCTTGAGATCGGTGGTGAACGTCAGGCGGCCGGCCTCGACGTTGCTGGCGACGAGGTCTTCGAGGCCGGGCTCGTAGATCGGCATCTTGCCGTCCTCGAGCATGGCGATCTTGGATGCGTCCTTGTCGACGCAGACGACGTCGACACCGAACTCGGAAAAGCATGCCCCGGAAACGAGGCCGACGTACCCGGTGCCAATCATGGCGATGCGCATGGATCAGGGTCCTTCCGTAGCTATCCCGGCGCGAGGCCTCAGAGAATGTCTTTTAAGATGTCGCGGATGTTGCCGCGGAGATCGGGGCGGGCGGCGCAAAAGGCGACGTTGGCGGCGACGAAGCCGAGCTTGGTCCCGCAATCGAAACGCCGGCCCTCGAAGCGGAGCCCATGGAACGGAATCTGGCCGATGGTCTTGGCCATGGCGTCGGTCAGCTGGATTTCGCCGCCGGCACCGGTCTCGAAGCGGTCGAGATGCTCGAAAACTTCCGGCTGCAGGATGTAGCGGCCGATGATCGAGAGCGTCGACGGCGCTTCCGCCGGTTTCGGCTTTTCGACCAGGCCCTTGGCGCGGGCGAGCCGACCGTCGTCCTCGGCGACATCGAGAATGCCGTAGCGGTCGGTCTTCTCGCGCGGCACGTCCTCGACGGCGACGAGGTTGCCGCCGACTTCCTCGTAGGCCGCAACCATCTGCTTCAAGCACCCAGGGCTGGCCTGGATCAGATCGTCCGGCAGCAACACGGCGAAAGGCTCGCCGGTGATGAACTGGCGCGCGCACCAGACGGCGTGGCCGAGTCCCAAGGGCCAGCGCTGGCGGGTGTAGGCCATGCGGCCCGGATCGGGGGTGTGGCGCTCGACATCCCGGAGTTCCTCCAGCTTGCCGCGCTCCTTGAGAATGGCTTCGAGTTCGTAGGCGTGATCGAAGTGATCTTCCATCAGGTGCTTGCCACGTCCGGTGACCAGCACGAATTCGTCGATCCCGGCCTCCATCGCCTCTTCGACCGCGTATTGGATCAGCGGCTTGTCGACGATGGTCAGCATTTCCTTCGGCATGACCTTGGTTGCGGGCAGGAATCGAGTGCCGAGACCGGCAACCGGAAATACGGCCTTGCGGACGGGTTTGACCATGAAATTGTCACCCTCGGAGATGGTTCCCGGCAGCGGTTCCCGCCGGAGCGCGGCCTTTGTGCCACAGCCCGTCCGCTACCGCAATATGTGGGAATGTGATGGTTTTACGAAGTCTTCGGCTCAGGCGCGGATTTGCGCGAGGAATTCCTCCGATATCCGTTTCAACTCGGTGACGTTGGTTCCAAGCGACGTAACCGTACCGGTAACCCGGTCGGAGATATCAGCCCCGTTGGTGGCGGTTTCCGAGAAGTTCATGGTGTTGTGGGTCACGTCGTCCGTGTTGGCCGAAACGCCGGCGATGGTTCGGGCGATCTCCTGGGTCGCGGCGCTCTGCTCGTTGACTGCCGCCGCGACTGCCGAGGATATGGCCTGGATTTCGCCGATGGTCGAACTGACGCCGCCAACGGCTTCGACGGCACGCCCGGTGCTCTGCTGGATTGCATTGATCTGCCCGGTGATCTGTTCCGTCGCCTTTGCCGTCTGCGACGCCAGGTTCTTGACCTCGGAGGCAACCACGGCAAAGCCCTTGCCGGCCTCGCCGGCGCGCGCCGCCTCGATGGTGGCGTTGAGCGCCAGCAGATTGGTCTGCTCTGCGATATCGGTGATCAGCGCCACCACTTCGCCGATGGAACCGGTCAACTGCTCTGCGGCAGCGGCAACCATCTGAATACCCTGCGACGAATCTGCTGACGCCTTCGCCACGGTCTCCGAGCGTTCCTTGGTCTCGGTTGCGACGTTGGCCATCTGCCGCGCCGCATCCTCCATGTCACTGACCGCCGATCCAACCGATTTGACCACCGCCGCCAACGCACTCTCGAACTTCTGAATGGCGGATTGAAGGCGTTCGTGTTCGCGGTTCTTCTCTAGCTGTTCCTGATCCTTGCGAACCCGCTCCCGCTCCTGCGTGTTGGCGTTCTCGCGTACCTTGATGGTGGCGTCGCGATAGGCGTTCACGGCGTTGGCAATGGTGCCGATCTGATCCTTGGCGCCATGCGCGACGGAGACATCGGTGTCGCCGGCGCCGATGCGTCCAAGCGCGTCGGCACAGGCACGCAGCGGATTTTCGATGGAGCGCACGATGACGACGGCGATGAGTATGAAGACGGCCAGCGCCACGGCTGCGGCAATCAAGGTGATCCGGGTCGCCTGCTCCGCAGTGCGCGTCGCCGCATCACGTTTAGCGACAACCTCCTTTTCGATCAATTCGCCGACCTTTTCGTTTTCGGTCGCCAGATGTTCGAACGCGGCGAAGAAATCGGGCACCCTCTTGATCGCGGCCGCGCGGTCCCTGAAGGTTTCTGCCGTGAGCTTTTCCGCATTCTCGATATAGGCATTGAGCGCCGGCTGGACCTTGGCGATGGCGTGGATGATTTCCGGCGACAGCGGCAGCTTCTCGTTATCGGCAATGGATTTGCGGAAGGTGCCGGCGTTTTCGCCCATATCCTTGAGGATAGTTTTCTTGTCGCCAATGTTTTCACCGGCGGAAACCAGGAGCGCAGTCAAGACGTCGCCCTTGAGCGCGTCGTGCATCATGTCGCCGAGCAGAAAATTCCCTAGCGCCTGGCCGCTGGCGGCGACCTCTTCGAGCGATTTGGTCAGGTTCCTCTCGGAGTATTCGGCGATGGCCGTCAACGTGACGATCAATGCGCTGGTAATGATGATCATCGCTGCGAACTTGGTTCGCAGCGTCACGGAATTCAGCATGACTCCGTCCCCTGTCGAAACAATTACTGTCGGAAATTCGACGTTCGACTGGAGATATCCGAGCCGCAGTCTTCCACCCCGACTTGTAACATAAGGGATCGGTTTTGCTATCCCGGATGCGACTCAGGCGTTGGTGTTGCCGGCCTCGAGAAATCCGATGTCGAGATCGAGGCTTTCGCCCATCCAGAACGGATGGTCGCGGTGGTCGGCGACATCGTCGCCGCTGACCCGATGGATCAGGATGGTGAGGTCTCGTCGGTTGAGCATGAGCCACGGGATGAACTCGGCTAAGTTGTGCGCGGCGAAGGATATCTGGTACATCGGCAACGGATGAGGGCCGACCGGTTCGTCGCGCCAGCGGCCGAACGCGACCTCGAAATTGCCCTCGACCGCGTCGCGGAGCTCGGCGGCGCGGGCGCGCTCGTCGGCGTCGCGATAGTAGACATGGGCGTGATAAGCACGGATGGCGGCGGGATCGGTCATGGTCGGGGTCAGTCCTTGAGCAAGATGTCCTTGGCGCGGTTGATTTGCGCGGCGAGATAGTCGGAGCCGCCGTGGTCCGGATGCAACCCGGCGATCAAACGGCGATGCGCCTCCTTGATATCGGCGTCGCTGGCGCCTTCCGCAAGCCCAAGGATCTTGAGCGCCTCGGCACGGTCCATGTCCCGCTGCGGGGCCGCCGTTCCCTGCCCGCCGGGATCGGCGCTTTCCGTACCGCCACGCCAGTCGGGATGTTCGCGGTCGAGATAGGCCTCCAGGAGCCGCGCGCCCTCGGCGTCGTGAGTCCGGCATTCGGCCAGCAGGTCGAGCAGTTGGGCCGGTGTCAGGTCCTCGACCCGGCGCCCTTCGAACGCACCGGCGGTGACGATGCCGCTCATGCGGCCCGAGTCGTGATCCAGGCTCATCGCCAGATAATCGGTTTCGATGTTCGACGCGCCGCCGCCGGTTCCGGTCGCCATCTGCGCCATGCGCGAGAACGTCTTGGCCATCCGTGCCACGGCGCGTGCGCGCAACAGCCAGGGGATCAGCGCCGGCAGCGTGACCACGGCCCAGGCCATGCGGCCGGTGAAGAAGAAGAACAGTGCGATCGCCACGACCAGCGCAATCAGCGCCCACTTCAAAACCTTGTAGAGGGTGCGCGGATCGGTGGTGGCGTACCAGCGGCCCGCCAAGAGGAAGCCGGCCAGGACGGCGATGCCGAGGATCAGGTAGGACACCGGCCCCCTCCCCGATCAGCGTCCGCGCCGGCCAAGCTGGTCGGTCAGCAGCCGGACCTCGCCCCCGGCGTTGCCGGCATGGGCTTCGAGCGCCTTGAATCCGCCGGACGCATAGACGGCGACGGCGGTTAGCAATTGTTTGAGCGTATCCGCGGAACTGGCGTCGAACCGGTGATAGGCGCCGCCGGTGAGCTTGGCGACATGTTGGAACGCGAAACCGGCCATGGCGTCGTGGCCTTCGTGGAACATGAAACAGGGCAGACCGAGAAGCCCGAGTTCGCCGGCGACGGCACCGGCGGCGTCGATATCCTCCTCGAAACTGTCGCCGACAAAGACCAGCGCATCGACCTTGGCGCGGCCGGCCTCGTTGCGCGCGTGCTTGAGGACCTTGACGATCTGCGTCTCGCCGGCGAGGCAGCCGACGCCGGTCATGCGGCGCAGCAGATCGTCGGCGTCGGCGGTCCAGGGACTGACGCGGAACTCGCCGAAACCGCGGAAAAATGCGAGCTGGATGTCGAGCCCGCCCAAGGCGGCGGCCGCCTTGAACATCTCGGCCTGCAGATGCGCGGCGTGGTCCCATGTAGGCTGGCGGCTGGCAGTGGCGTCGAGGGCGAACAGCAATCTGCCGCCGCTGCCGGCCGGTTTCGGTCTGGGCGCGCGCTGCAGCTTGGCCAGAAACGCATCGACGTCGCCGGACTTGGCGGCCGGCGTTGTCTTGGCGGCTTCAGCGGGCGGTTTCGCGGGCTTGCTCATGGCCTAGAGATAATAGCACGCTGGGCCCGGCGCCACGCCAATCGTCAGCCGGTGGCCGACTTCTCCACCGGCTTCAGGCCGATGGCATTGAGTACCGTGAACACTTCCTGGCGCGCGGCGTGATGCGACGCACTCAGTGCCTGCGGGCCGGATGCGTCCTTCAGATCCAGGATGGTCAGCCCGATCAGGAACAACTCGCGGAAAATCACGCGCTCGCCGAAGCCCGGCACCGCGCGGAAGCTGATCCGCTTGGCCAATTCGGCGACAAGGCGCTCCATCTCGCGCTTGTTGTGCGCGTCCAGGCTGGATAACCGGTTGCGCATGACGATCCAGTCGATCGAGCCGCCATCGCGGTCGGCGCGCACCTTCTTCTGTTCCCAAACCATCTCGGCATAGTGGCTCGGCCCCATGATGGCGCAGCGCGTGCCATCGACATGCGCCAGCACGTCGAAGTCGACGAGCGAGTCGTTGATCGGCGTGATCAGGGTATCGGCATAGGAGTGCGCGAGACGCGACAGCGCGCTGGCGGAGCCGGGCGTATCGATGATGACGACCTCGTTGTTGATATAGGCGCCTTCGATCAACAGCCGAAGCCGTTCGAGTTCGGCGTCGCGCTCGGATGCCGATGCCGTCTCCTTGGAGGGGTCGACGGTGTAATGACGCGGCATGCCGATGTCGCGCCCACTCGAGCGGATGAACTTCTCGCGGCTGGCGATGTAGCGGGTCAGGGTGCCCTGGCGCGCATCGACATCGATGGTGGCGACCGAACGGCCCTGTTGCAGCAGGCCGACGATGATATGCATGGCGGTGGTCGATTTGCCGCTGCCGCCCTTCTCGTTTCCAACGACGATGACGTGCGCCCGGCGCTCAGGCGCCGGCGGACGTTTCGCCGCACCGATGCCGAACAGCGCCATTATGCCGCCCTCACCCAGACGGAAGTGTCGTGGAACACGCCGCCGCCGCCGGGCGGGCCGCGGTCGGCGCTGATCAGCACGTTGATGGCACGGCCGCCCGCAAAATGCTTGCCGGGCCAGATGCCCTCGACGATCACCGTATCGGGACGCATGCCCTCCGACGCCTTGACCGGCAGAGAGACCTCGCCCTGGTCGTTGCCGAGGGTCACCAGATCGCCGTCGGAAAGCCCGAGGCGCGCACACGCATCCTTGTGGATCAGCGCCACCGGGCTGCGCTCCTTGCCCAGGCTCGACGGCATCTCGGCGAAGGTCGAGTTGAGGAAGCGCCGGGCCGGCGGCACCACCAGGCGGAACGGCTTGGTCTCGCTCACTTCGTCGGTGTTGGCGAGATGGTCGGGGAGTTTCGGCATCACCGCATGGTCGCGGCCGATCTCCTGCCATTTCGGCGCGAAGCGGAACTTGCCGTCGCCGTGGCCGAAGCCGTCGAGGAAATGGCTCTTCTCCCAATCCATGCTCATGTCGATCCAGCGCATGTCCGCCGCTGCCTCGAAGCCCGGCAGGCCCGAGCGCTTGAGGCAGTCGTCGATCAGTTCCTTGGCCGACATGTGGAAGCCGGGATGGTCGGAGCCGAGTCGGCGCCCGAGATCGGACAGCACCTCGTGATTGGAGCGGCACTCGGCGTAGGGCTCGATCACGGCACGGTGCACCTGCAGATACATATGCCCGCCGCCACGGTAGAAATCCTCGTGCTCGAGGAACATGGTCGCGGGCAGCACGATATCGGCGAGGTGCGCGGTCGAGGTCATGAACTGTTCGTGCACGCAGAGGAACAGATCGTCGCGGCTGAGCCCCTTGACGACGCGGTTGGTGTCGGGCGCGACATCGGCCGGGTTGACGTTCTGCATCAGCATGGCGCCGACCGGTGGGCCGCCGAGCAGACTCTCCTTCTCGCCGGTCAAGACGGCGCCGATGCGGCACATGTCGAGCATGCGCACTTTCGGGTCCTTGAGCTCGGCGGCGGTGATCATGCGCTGGTCGAGGCGCGCGTAAAGCGCGCGGTTGGTATGCAGCGCGCCGCCGCCCTTCTCGCGCCAGGCACCGGTGATCGCCGGCAGGCAGCTCACCGCATGGACGTTGGCGGAGCCGTTGCGCGAGCGCGCGAAGCCGTAGCCGACGCGGATGTAGCTCTTCTTGGTGCGGCCGTAGAGCCTGGCGAATTCGACGATGTCGTCGACCGGCACACCGGTGATCTGCGATGCCCATTCGGGGCTGCGGCTTTCCAGGTGCGCCTCCAAGTCGGCCGGGAAATCGGTGAACTCGGCCATGTACTGGCGGTCGGCGAAACCTTCCTTGAACAGCACATGCATCATGGCGCAGGCGAGCGCGGCGTCGGTGCCGGGGCGGACCGGAATGAAGATGTCGGCGGCGTCCGCCGTCGGCGTGCGGTAGACGTCGACCACCGCCACCTTGGTACCGCGCGCCTTCCTGGCCTTGGCCACATGGGTCATGAAGTTGACCTGGGTCGAGACCGGGTTGCCACCCCAGATGACGATCAGGTCGGACTCGATCACCTCGCGCGGGTCGGTGCCCGACATACGCCCGCAGCCGGCGAGCCAGCCGTTGTAGGAAAGCGGCGTGCAGATCGTCGGATCCATGCCGGAATAGCCGAACACGTTGCGCAGCCGATGGATCGAGTCGCGCTGCAAAAGCCCCATGGTGCCGGCGAAGTCGTAGGGCCAGACCGCCAAGGGGCCATCCTTTTCGGTGGCGCGTTGGAAATTGTGGACGACTTCGTCCAATGCCTCGTCCCAGGAAATCTCGGCGAACTTGCCTTCGCCCTTCGGCCCGATGCGCTTCAGCGGCTTGGCTAGGCGCTCGGGATGATGCACGCGTTCGCGGTAGGATGCGACCTTGGCGCAGATCACGCCCGACGTGTAGTCGTTGGCGGCGGCGCCACGCACCTTGCCGATGGTGCGCGCGTCCAGGCGCTCAACTTCCAGCGCGCAGGTGCTGGGACAATCGTGCGGACAGGCCGACGGCACGAAACTTGGCGACAATGTATCCAACGCGGAGCCCTTCCCTTTACCGGGGAATCTAACGCCGGGCGGGCGGACGAACAAGAAGTCCCGCGCGGCTTGCCGATATCGCGTGGTTCGGCGATCATCCGGGCATGACGGTTTCGCGCCTCGCTATCTCCTGGCAACTGTCGGACACCCACGGCTGGGGCGTGTTCGGGCTCAACCTGGCACTCAACCTGCTCGAACGCGGCGAGCCGCGCCCGCTGTTGCTGGCCGAACCGTATTTTCAGGACGTACCTGCCAATGCCCTCGCCGGCTTGGCGCCGCTGATAGCGGAGCAACGCCAGATCCAGGAGCAGGTCCTCGGACCCGCCGGTGCCAATACCATCAATATCGGCGGCGCCGCCGTGCTGCATGCACTGGTCAACGGCTTCAACCATCACGACAGCGTCCGCGGCAGCGTCAACATCGGCGTCATTTTCTTCGAGCGCGGCCCGATCGGCGACGAAGAACGCGCCCGCGCCGCCCTCTACGACCGCGTCATCGCCGGCTCGTCTTGGAACCGCGACTACGCCCGCACGCACGGTATCGCCAATATCGAGTTCGTCTCGCAAGGCATCGATGCGGCGATCTTCCATCCCGGCCCCAAGAGCGGCGCCCACGACGGCCGCTTCGCCATCTTCTCCGGCGGCAAGATCGAGATGCGCAAGGGCCAGGACCTGGTGCTGGCGGCGTTCAAAATTTTCCACGCGCGCCATCCCGAGGCGATCCTGGTCACGGCTTGGAGAAATGCCTGGCCGGAGAGCGCCGTCGGCATGGTCAACTCCGTCCACATCGATCACGACCCGAAAGTCGGCGCCGATGGCGAACTGATGGTCAAGCAATGGGCGGTGGCCAACGGCGTCGACCCGGACGCCTTCGTCGATCTCGGCTGGGTACCGAACCACCAAACGGCGACGATCCTGCGCGACATGGATGCGGCGGTGTTCCCCAATCGCTGCGAAGGCGGCACCAATCTCGTCGCCATGGAGGCAATGGCCTCGGGCGTACCCTGCGTGCTCTCGGCGAACACCGGCCACCTCGACCTCATCGACGGCGACAATTGCTACGCGCTCACGGACCAGCGCGCGGTCACCGAACGAGGCGGCCCGGTCGAGATGTGGCGCGAAAGCCAAGTGGAGGAGATCGTCGAAAAGCTGGAGGCGATCCATGCCGACCGTTCAGAAGCCATGCACCGCGCCGCGCGGGGTGCCGCTTTCATGGCCGATCTATCATGGGCAAACCAGACCGCGCGCCTGATGGCGGCAATATCGGACCTGCTTTGAAAATCCGATCCGACAACGGGCGGTTAACTTTTGGATGCTAGGGTCGAAATTTGATATGTCTGGCAGTAATTTTGGCGGTGATGTGAATGCCCTTGGTTAGGAAAACGCGCTTCTCGGTTGCGGCGTTCGGCCTGCTGGGTTCGCTCGCCTGGATGACGCAGCCTGCTCTCGCGCAGGCGCAGCAGCCGGGCGCCGCCGGTCAGACCCCGGCCCCTGGCGGACAAGGCTATGTGCGCATTCAGGGCCGCGACCAGGGCGGCGGTGCCCCTGCCCCCATCCCCGGCGGCGAGGCGTTGCTGAATTTGCGCGAGGAAATGCGCAAGTTCATCCAATCGATTTCCAGTTACGCGCGCCGAACCAAGCCGAATTTCATTATCATCGTGCAGGATGGCCTGGAACTGCTGGTCAAGCGCGACGATGTCGACGAGAACCGCACTTCGCCGGCGCGCACCTATATGCGCTCGATCGACGGCATTCTCGCCCAGAACCTGTTCTACGACATCAAGACGCCGGGCAAGCCGCCGCCACCCGACCGCCAGCGCGGCATGCTCAATCGCGCCCAGTTCGCCAAGGAGAACGGGCTGCCGGTATTCACCCTCGACTTCGGCCAGGGCAAGACCGTCATCGACGACGTGCTTAAGCAAGCGGGATCGCGCGGCTATATCGCGCAGGTTGCCAACGAGGCGTTCGAGGACGTTTCCGAACTTCCGACCTATCCGGAACGTCCGTTCGGTGAGAACCCGGGATCCATCGTGTCGTTACGCCAGGTGAAGAACTACGCGCTCGTCACCAACTCGCAGCGCTACGGCCGCGAGGATGAGTTCGCGCTGGCCATGCATGACAACAATTTCGACATGCTGATCGTCGAGGTGTTTCACGGCCGCCGGCCGTTGAGCCGCCAGGCCGTCGAAACCCTCAAGTACAAGAAGCTCGGCGCGAAACGCCTGGTCTTGGCAAGCATGAACCTGGGGGCCGCGGCAAGCTATGCCTATTACTGGAAACCCAACTGGCGCGAAGGCTCGCCCGGATGGATCAACGCGCCGGTGCGCGGCGACCCGGACCGCTACAATGTGCAGTTCTGGAACCCGGCTTGGCAGCAGATCATCTACGGCAACCCAAACTCCTTCGTATATGGGCTGATCGCGCAAGGATTCGACGGCGTCGTCATCACCGGAGTCGAGGCGTTCAAGTTTTTCGAAGGTGGCGGCGAAGAGGAGACCCGCGAGGGACAGTGATTCTCGTCCATCCGTAAAATCCGGCTGGCCCACCGTGGCCGGGTCGATACAATAGGCCGAGCGGGCGGTGCCCGCTGGGGGATTACGGATGGTACTGACCAAGGCTTCTACGTACGAAGAGGTCTGCCGGTTGCATCAATGGAAGCTGCCGGCCCGCTTCAACATGGGTGTCGACGTCTGTGACAAGAACGCCGCCGCCACGCCTGAAAAGCCCGGCCTTATCGTTGCCGATGCCGACGGCGGTGAGATCGTCTATTCCTTCCTTGCCCTGAAACGGCTCTCGGACCGTCTCGCCAATGTGCTTGGCGCGCATGGCCTCAAGCCCGGCGACCGCATGGGCATTTTCCTCAGTCAGTCGATCGAGGCCGCCATCGGCCACATCGCGGCCTGGAAACTCGGCGCCATCTCGATCCCGCTGTTCACGCTCTTTGGTCAGGACGCACTCGGCTTCCGACTCAAGGATTCGGGTGCGCGCGTCTTGATCACCGATACCGAACAACTGCACAAGTTGGAGGCGATCCGCGCCGAACTGCCGGCGCTCGAGACCGTGCTGGTGTTCGGTGCCGGCAAGGATGGCGCCCATGGCATGATCGATTTCTGGACCGCCATGGACAAGGCTTCCGACGCCTTCACGGCCATCGACAGCGCCGCCGAGGACCCGGCCTTCATCTGCTACACGTCGGGTACCACCGGCAATCCAAAGGGCGCGCTGCATGCACATCGCACCATGTTCGGGCATTTGACCGGCATGGAGATGTTCCACGATTTCCTGCCGCAGCCGGGCGATCTGATGTGGACGCCGGCGGACTGGGCGTGGATCGGCGGGCTGATGAACTGCCTGATGTGTTCGTGGCACCACGGCGTCACCAACCTCGCCTACCGCGCGCGCAAGTACGACCCGGAAGCGGCGCTCCGGCTGATGGCGCGGTTCGGCGTGCGCAACACCTTCATGCCGCCGACGGCCCTCAACCTGATGCGCCAGGTCGCGGACATCCCGTCCTACCGCACCAATCTCCGCACCGTCGCGGTCGCCGGCGAGCCGATGGGCGTGGACCTGCTCGACTGGGGCCGTAAGTCGTTCGGCCTGACGTTCAACGAATTCTACGGCCAGACCGAATGCAACCTGGTACTGGCCAACTGCCAGGAAATCATGGCGGTGAAGCCGGGTCACATGGGCCGCGCCGCGCCCGGCCACCGGGTCGAGGTCATCGATGCCGACGGCAATGTGCTGGAGCCGGGCCAGGAAGGCGAGATCGGTGTGCTGGCGCCCGATCCGGTGATGCTGCTTCAATACTGGAACAACAAAGAAGCCTCCGATGCCAAGATCACCAACGGCTGGTGGCGCATGGGCGACGCCGCGGTCAAGGACGAGGACGGCTATTTCCGTTTCGTCGGGCGCGCCGACGACGTCATTACCACCGCCGGCTACCGGGTCGGCCCGGGCGAGATAGAGGACTGCCTGATCAAGCATCCGGCCGTGTCGCTAGCCGCCGCCATCGGCGTCCCGGACCCGGTCCGCACCGAGAGCATCAAGGTGTTCATCAAGCTGATGCCCGGCCACAACGGCGGCCCCGACCTGGAGGACGACATCCGCCGCTTCGTCAAAACCCGGCTCAGCCCGCACGAATACCCGCGCATGATCGAGTTCGTCTCCGACCTGCCGCTGACCGCCACCGGCAAGATCAAACGCAAGGACCTGCGCGACGCCGAGATCGCCAAACAAGCGGCAAGCGCAACACCATGACCGAGCGCAGCGACCAGGGGACCTTCGACTACGTCGTCGTCGGCGCCGGCTCCGCCGGCTGCGTGCTCGCCAACCGCTTGAGCGCCGACCCCAAGATCCGGGTGCTGTTGCTCGAAGCCGGCGGCAACGACAACTACCACTGGATCCACATCCCCATCGGATATCTGTTCTGCATGGGCAATCCGCGTACCGAC
>JAYOXJ010000011.1:0-26112 GCA_038152725.1 Rhodospirillaceae bacterium | reverse complement strand
TAAAATCATGGTATAAACAGGTCAAACACTAACCGTTACCTACTTCAGCCCCTTCTATTAAAGGCATTGTCCGTTGCAATGGATTGTATGTCTTGAACGAAATAAACGAATCGAAGTGTCATAAAACCTTCCTATTCCGGCGCTAGGTTGCCCGGTCGATGGCAATTTTGCGTCTTAGGGGACGATCATGAACGACAAGGTTTTCAACGTGCTCTTCCTGTGCACGGGCAATTCGGCGCGCAGCATCCTGGCCGAGAGCATCCTCAACCGCGAAGGCTTGGGAAAGTTCAGGGGCTACAGCGCCGGCAGCATGCCCAAGGGTGAGGTCCTGCCGGAGATCAAGGCCTTTCTCGATCACATGAATTATCCGACCGAGGGGCTGCGCTCCAAGAGCTGGGACGAGTTCGCCAAGGAAGGCGCGCCCAAGCTCGATTTCGTCTTCACCGTTTGCGACAACGCCGCGGGTGAAGTTTGCCCGATCTGGCCCGGCCAGCCGATGACGGCGCATTGGGGCGTGCCCGACCCGGCCGGCTTCGACGGCACCGAGGCCGAGTGCTCGGCCTTCATCAACGACGTCTACCGCATGTTGTGGAGCCGTATCTCGATTTTCGTCAACCTGCCGATCGCGTCGCTCGATTCGCTCACGCTGCAAAACCGGCTGAACGCCATCGGCGTCGGCGAATCGTCGGAAAGCGCTGCCTGACTGCTAGTTGCCGAGGAACAGACCGCCGTTGATGTGGATGGTCTGCCCGGTGATGTAACTCGCCTCCGGCAGGCAGAGATAGTGGATCATGCCGGCGATCTCGTCGACTTCACCGAAACGGTCGATCGGCGGCTTCACCTTCAAGGGCGGGCGCTCGCCGGCCGAAGCCGGGCGATCAGTATCGATATGGCCGGGGGCAACCACGTTGCAGGTGATGTTGTACTGACCGAGTTCCACGGCCATGCCGCGCGTCAGGCCGACCAAGCCGGCCTTGGCGGCCAGCACATGCGCCCGGTTCGCGGTACCGATGTGCGCCGAGATACCGCCCAGCGTGATGATCCGGCCCCATTTTTTGGCCATCATGTGCGGCACGGCGGCACGCGCGGTGAGGAACGCGCCGTCGAGTGGCACCGCGATGGTGCGATGCCATTCCGCCAGCGATATCTCGTGGAACGGCTTCTGGGCGCGGATCGAGGCGTTCGAGACCAGGATGTCGACGCCGCCGAAGGCCCTCACCGCGGCGTCGATCAGTCCCTGCGCCTGGGTCTCGTCGGTGACATCGGCGATATGGGCGACGGCGCGGCCGCCGGCCTCGAAAATCTCGTGCGCCACCGCGTTGGCGGCGGCACCATCTTGCACCGCGTTGACCACGACGGAGACGCCATAGTCGGCGAGCCGCTTCGCCGTGGCGCGGCCGATGTTGCGTGCGGCGCCGGTGACGACGGCGACCTTGCCGTCCAAGGGGGATTCGGTTCTGACCATGGTCTCGGGTTCCTCGTTCGGGGTGTTGCGGTGTTCAGGTACCCGTGAATTCGGGCTTTCGTTTGGCGACGAAGGCATCGACGCCCTCGGCGAAGTCGTCGGTGGTGGAGCATTCGGCGAAACCGCGCGCCTCGGCGTCCAGGTGTTCGGCGAGGCCGCCGCCGAGCGAGCGGTTAAGCATCGCCTTGGTATGGGCATAGGCGCGGGCCGGACCGGCGGCGAGGCGGGCGGCCAGCGCATCGACCGCGCCGTCCAGTTTGGCCGTCGGCACCACCCGGTTGACCAGTCCCCAGCGCTCGGCCTTCTCGGCGTCGAAACGCTCGCCCAGCAGCGCCAGTTCCATGGCGCGTTTCATGCCGGCGACGCGCGGCAGTTGATAAGTGGTGCCGCAATCGGGACTGGTGCCGAGATGGCAGTAGGCGAGATTGAAGACGGCGTCGTCGCTGGCAACGACCAGATCGCAGGCGAGCATCACGCCGATGCCGCCACCGGCGACCGCACCCCGGACCTTGGCGACGATCGGCTGCGGTGCCGCGCGCATGGCCGAGACGGCGCGGTGGACGGTGGCGAGCAGGCCCTCGAAATAGTGTCGCCGGCCGGATCGGTCGGGCTCGGCGGAAAGCATGCCGTGAAAGGCTTTGACGTCGCCGCCGGCCATGAAGTGCTTGCCGGCACCCTCCAGCACCACGGCCCGGACATCCGGCGCTTCGGCGATGGCGGCGAAGACCTGATGCAGCGATGCCGCGACGTCCTCGTTGATGGTGTTCATGGCGTCCGGCCGATCGACGGTGACGCGTGCGATGCCGCCCGCGACGGCGACACGCACACTCGCGTTTGGCGACGCGATGGCGCTCATGCCGCCTTGCCTTCCTTCGGCAGCGTCAGCGCGCCGCAGGCGAGGAGCGTTTCGATCTCGGCGCCCGACTTGCCCATAGCGGCGAGAACCTCGCGGCCGTGCGCGCCGATGGCGGGCGGCGGTGTCTGGGTCTCGCCGGCGGGGTCGGTGGCCATGCCGGGGATGGTCGGCCAGGGGAAGGTGCCGGTGCCGGGAACCTCGATCATCGGCGCCATGTCGGTGGCGACGGTGTGTTCGTCGGCGAGCCAGTCACCGAAATCGTTGATGCGGTCGGCGAGGATGTCGTGCTCGCGGAACGCCTTGACCCACTGCGCCGTCGGCCGCTCCTTGATGCGTTTGGCGATGGCGGGGCCTAGGGTATCCATGTGCTGCGCGCGGGTCTCGAAGGTGGCGTAGCGCGGATCGTCGGCGAGTTCCGGGAGGCCCAGGCAGTCGCAGATGACGCGGAACTGCGGTTCCTTCACCAGCGCCATGCCGACGTAGCCGTCGGCGGTCTCGTAGGAGCCGGCCGGTGCGTTGAGGATGCGCGGCGCGCCGCCTTCCAGGTGATACTCGATGATCTTCGGCGCCAGGAAGGCGCCCATGGTCTGCAACAGGTTGGCGTCGATGAAGGTGCCTTCGGCCTCGTCATGGCTTCCGGCCAGTGCCGCCTGCGCCGCCTGGAAGGCGTAGACGCCGGTGGTGGTGTCCGGCACCAGCATGCCGACCCGGTGCGGTGCGCCGTCGGAACCACGGTTGACCGAACAGAGTCCGGAGAGCGACTGGATCACGGTGTCGGTGCCGGGCCGTCCGGCATAGGGGCCCTGCTGGCCGTAGCCGCTGACGGCGACGTAGATGATCTTCGGGTTGACCTTGCGCACCGCCTCGTAGCCGACGCCTAGCCGTACCGCGACGCCGGGGCGAAAACTTTCGACCATGACGTCGGCGGCCTTTGCCATCTCCAGGATCAGCGCCACCGATTCGGGCCGCTTCAAATTCAGGCAGATGCTCTTCTTGGCGCGGTTGGCGACGATGGAGAGCGGAGTCTGGCCGCCGAAAGCGCGGCCGATGCCCCGGATCCAGTCACCTTCGGGAGGCTCGACCTTTGTGACCTCGGCGCCGTACATGGCGAACAGGCCGGCACAATAGGGGCCGGCGAACCCTTGCGAAATATCGAGGACCTTCAGCCCCCGATAGGGCGCACGAAAACTCATTCAACGTCATGGGACGCCTAGCGTCCCCCTCCCTGACGCCCACGGCGCTTACGACGGTGGCGATTGCGGTTGCGACCGCCGGGCGTTTAGCTGCCCGGCTTGGTATTCCAGTATTCAATATTGAGGTCGCGAATCAAGTCATCGTGACGGAATTGCAGGCAATTTCTGATGCCCCCGTATGAATACCGCGCCGCGCCCTCGGAGCAACGCTTGATCTCCACGTTGGCACGGTCGAGGGCCGGGTGGCTGGAAACCGCCGCAGGTCCGAACTCGTCGCCGATGGCGTCCTGCCAAAGCCGATCGAATACCGCAGGCTCGGTAAGGCCGCTCGCCGGCAGGCGATTGGAAAGCCCGGCCAGCACCCGCACCGCGCGGGCTTCCGGTTTGGCATCGACGATCTCGACACCCTGCTGGCGTCGCCACTTGGTGACGTAGGCGATTTCCTCCTCGGTCAGCGGGTTGGGATCGCCGGCCTGCGGCTCGGGCAGCAGGGACGCGGCCTTGCCGACGCGGAGCGCGGCCGTCTTGATCCCGCTTTTGGCGAGCGCCTTCAACTTGGGTTCCTCGATCACCGCGGCAATGGCCATGAAGCCCCGGCTTTCGACGAAACCGACATGCGGGGCGGCGTCGATGACGTGCGTGCCCTGGACGGTCTCGATGACCAGCTTGAAGTCCTCGGCAGACGCCGGCAGGTAAGGCGTGCCGCGTTTCGGTGCCGGGCGTTCGCGTTGCAGGCAATAGGTGGAAAGGTCGGCTCGGCATAGACCGTCGGCGCAGGCGAAGGGCACTCCCGCATCGCTCGGCAGTACCGCGATGATCTGCGGCGCCGCGATGGCGGAGCTTTGGGCAGTGAGAATGGTCAGGGCGAAAAGGCTGGAAACCGTAAGGAAGAGGCGCATGGCATACTCCATCGGGCTCGGCAGGGCCCCACGGGAGGCCCGCAATGACGGCAGACAGTCTAGCCCAATTCCGGATCGAGTGCTATTGGTCGCGAACGACTTTTCGACAGGTATGGAGCAAATCGATGCGGACCTACAAGGGATCGTGCCATTGCGGCGCCGTCGCCTTCGAAATCGACACCGAATTCACGGAATTCACGAAATGCGACTGCTCGCTCTGCCGCAAGAAGAATGCGGTTATGACCAAGGTCCACGAAAGCCGGTTCCGGTTGCTGCAGGGCGAGGAAGTCCTGGGCCTCTACCAATGGAACACGCGCGTCGCCAAACACCACTTCTGCACCCGCTGCGGCATTTACACGTTCCACCGCAAGCGGGTGACACCGGACTTTTTCGGCATCAACGTCTATTGTCTCGACGATGCCGATATCTCGAACGTGCCGATTGTCGAGGTCGACGGCCGAACCATGACCGTGACCTAGGCTGGAACTTCGGGAGCATACACCGATGAGTGACGCCAGGATGGATATCGGACTGCCGGAGAAAATCAGCTTCGCCGACCATGGCGATAGCGTCGAGATCATCCGTACCTGGTTCGGCACCAAGTTCCTGATCTTCACCGCCTTCGCCGTGGTGTGGAACGGCTTTCTCGTGTTTTGGTACGGGGTCGCCTTCGAGCAGGGCAAATTGCTGATGATGCTGTTCCCGATCCTGCATGTCTGCGTCGGCATTGGCGTCGCCTACTACGCCGTCGCCGGCTGGCTTAACAAGACCCAGGTCTATGCCGACGCGCGCGGGCTCTTCATCCGTCACCGGCCGGTGCCGTGGTTCGGCAACAAGGACATTCCCGCAAGCGACTTGAAACAACTCTATGTAAAAGAAAAGCTGATCCAAGGCCGCGGCGGCAGCTATCCGGTCTATGAGGTGCGCGCGATTACCAAATCAGGCCGCAACGTCAAGGTCGTCGGCGGCCTCGACCAGAAGGAGCAGGGCATTTTCATCGAGCAGAAGATCGAGACGTTCTTCAAGATCGAGAACATGCCCGTGCCCGGCGAGGCTGGGCGTTAGGGGGTTTCATTTACTTCGGGAAAGGCCAAGGGGCGCGACTGCGCCCCCGGCGCCCATGCGCCGCCCCCGCGGCGTATCGCGCCATCGGCACGATGCGTGAGCGACAAAGAGTCAATCTTCGCCGGCCAGACGCTGCGCCGGATCGTCGCCGGTGGCCGCCGGCACCAGAGATTTCGCCACCGAGCCGTCGAGCGCCTCGACGTCGTGATAGCCAATCAATTTATAGCTCTCCGCGCGGGTCAGCATGCGGTCCTCGAAGCCCGCCGTCCCGTCCTCGGCCTTGATGTGCGCGTAGAGATCGCGAAGTGCATAGCCCTCGACCCGCATCGAGGTTGCCGGCCAGATGACGATGTCGTAGCCGAAGCCCTTGAACTGCTCGGCCGAGAAATGCGGCGTCTTGCCGAACTCGGTCATGTTGGCCATGCGCGGGCCCGGCACTTCCTTGGCGAAGCGGCGGAAATCGGCTTCCGTGGGCAGGCCGTCCGGAAATACCACATCGGCGCCGGCGGCCTTATAAGCCTTGGCGCGGGCGATAGCCGCATCCAGCCCCTCGACGGCGGCGGCATCGGTGCGCGCGATGATGACGAGGTGTGTTGCCGCCTTCTTCGCCGCAGCGATCTTGGCCGCGGCTTCCTCGACCGGCACCAGGCGCTTGTCGTTCAAGTGGCCGCATTTCTTTG
This sequence comes from Rhodospirillaceae bacterium, assembly GCA_038152725.1. Classification (GTDB taxonomy): domain Bacteria; phylum Pseudomonadota; class Alphaproteobacteria; order Rhodospirillales; family Casp-alpha2; genus TMED8. The sequence continues at coordinate 19,954 of JAYOXJ010000011.1, read as the reverse complement.
GCAGCATCTGGTCCTCGATATGGACGGCGGCGGCGCCGACCATCTCGAGCTCCTGCACCGTGCGCATGGCGTTGAGCGTGCCGCCGTAGCCGACGTCGCCGTCGACGATCAAGGGCAGGTCGGTGGCACGCGAAACCTGTTTGACGATGAAGCAGAGCTCTTCCAGGCTCATGATGCCGAGGTCGGGCAGGCCGAGCGTCGTGGTCACGCCGCCACCCGAGATATAGAGCGCCTCGAACCCGGCGTCCTTGGCCAGAAGGCCGGCCATGGCATTGTGCGCGCCGGGGGTGCGCAGGATCTCGGGCCTGGCCAGCAATTCGCGGAGGCGCTGGCCCGCCGGCTTCGGGTTTCGGGTATTGCCTTCGAGCCACGTCATGTCAAAATTCCTCCCAATGCCGTCGGCGGCGGGACCATCATACAGCCGCCGGCCACAAGAAAAACGCCTGATCTAAGGTATCCCTGGGAGAGCGCCATGACACGCATTGCCATTCTCGACGACTACTGCGCGGGCGCGCTCAAGGCCGCCGACTGGTCGAGCCTGAAAACCGCCGAAGTACAGGTCTTCACCGAACATCTGGGTTTCGATGAGGACGTCATCGCCAAGGCGCTCCAGCCCTTCGACGTGCTCGTCGCCATGCGCGAGCGCACCCCTTTTCTGGCAACGCTGCTGGCCAAGCTGCCGAACCTGAAGCTGCTGGTCACCACCGGTATGCGCAACCTCGCCATCGACATGAAGGCAGCGCGCGAGCGCGGCATCGACGTCTGCGGCACCGACATGCTGCCGTATCCCGCATTCGAGCATGCCTGGGCACTTATCATGGCGATCACCAAGCAGATCCCGCTCGAAGACCGCACCATGAAATCGGGCGGTTGGCAGAAGGGCACCGGCGTCGGCCTCAACGGCAAGACCTTGGGTGTACTCGGCCTCGGCAAGCTCGGCGCGCAACTGGCCAAGGTCGGCCAGGCCTTCAAGATGGACGTCATCGCCTGGAGCGAGAACCTGACCGACGAGCGCTGCGCCGAAGTTGGCGGCGTCACGCGGGTCACCAAGGAAGAGCTGTTCCGCCGCTCGGACGTCATCTCCGTGCATCTGGTGTTGAGCGAGCGCACCAAAGGCCTTATCGGCAAGGCCGAACTCGCGCTGATGAAGCCGAGTGCCTATTTTATCAACACCTCGCGCGGCCCCATCGCCGACGAAGCGGCGCTGCTCGACGCGCTCCAGAACAAACGCATCGCCGGCGCCGGTCTCGACGTTTTTGACATCGAGCCGCTGCCCAAGGACCATCCGTTCCGCAAGCTCGACAACGCGGTCCTTACCGGCCACACCGGCTATGTCATCGCCGAGCTCTACGAGAAGGTCTACGGCCAGGCGATAGAGAGCATCGCCGGCTGGACCCAAGGCCAGCCCGCGCGGCTGATCAACGCTTGAGGCAGGAAACCATGTCCGAACCCATCCTGGTCGAGATCGACGGCCCCATCGCCACCGTCACCCTCAACAATCCGGAACGCCGCAACGCGTTGTCGCGCCGTGCCTGGGCGGTGCTGGCGGATCGCATGGCGGAAATCTCCGCCAATCTCGATCTGCGCTGCGTCGTCATCAAGGGTGCCGGCGACAAGGCTTTCGCCGCCGGCGCCGATATTGCCGAGTTCCCGGAAGAGCGCGCTAACGCTACTCAGGCCGCCGCCTACGGCGACGACACGGCGCGTGCGCTGCATGAACTGATCCATTGCCCGCACCCGACCATCGCCATGATCCAAGGTGCGTGCACTGGCGGCGGGCTGGAAATCGCGTGCTGCTGCGATTTCCGCATCTGCAACGCATCGGCGCGCTTCGGCGTGCCGATCAACCGCATCGGCCACCCCTTCGCCTATCCGGAACTGGCACCCGTGCTGCAGGTCGCCGGCCGCACCGCCGTGCTCGAACTATTGCTCGAGGGACGCGTCGTCGATGCCGAGTGGGCCAGGCTCCGCGGCCTCGTCACCCGCGTCGTCGCCGACGATGCGATCGAGGCCGATGTCGCCAAGACCGCCGCCCACATCGCCGCCATGGCGCCGCTTTCCATGCGCGGCACCAAGAAATTCGTCAACCGGCTTTCGCTCGATACCAGCCCGTTGACCGCAGACGAGATCGCCGAGAGCTACGCGGCCTGCGATTCGGAAGACTACGCCGAGGGCGTGCGCGCCTTCCTCGCCAAGGAGACGCCAGCCTTCAAGGGCCGCTGAGATTTCATACACCGGGAGAACAGACCGATGAGCCATACCGACACCCTTCGCCAACTGCTGGCCGGGCCCAAGATCATTCCGATGCCGGGCGTCTTCGACGCCATGTCCGTGCGCCTGGCCGAGCGCGCCGGCTTTTCCGCCGCCTTCATGTCCGGCTTCATGGTCTCGGCCGCGCGCATCGGCATGCCCGACACCGGCTTGATCTCCTATGCCGAGATGGTCGATCAGGGCCGCAACATCTGCGATGCGGTCTCGATCCCGGTGGTCGGCGACGGCGATACCGGCTTCGGCAACGCCGTCAACGTCAAGCGCACGGTCAAGGGCTATGCCGCCGCCGGCTTCGCCTGCGTGATGATCGAGGACCAGCTGGCGCCGAAGCGCTGCGGCCACACGCAAGGGAAACAGGTGGTTTCACGCAAGGAGGCATTTCAGCGCATCCAGGCCGCCGTCGACGCGCGCGAGGAGGGTTCCGACATCCTGATCATGGCGCGCACCGACGCCAACGCCACGGACGGCATCGAAGAGGCGATCTCGCGCTGCCAGGAGTTCCGCAAGATCGGCGTCGATATCACCTTCCTGGAAGCGCCCCGCGACAAGGACGAGATGAAACGCTACTGCGACGACGTCGACGGGCCGAAGATGGCCAACATGGTCGAGCAGGGGAAGACGCCGTTCCTGTCGCCGGCCGAACTGGAGAAGATCGGCTACAAGGTTGGTATCTGGCCGGCGGCATTGATGCTGGCCGCCATCGACGGCATGCGCCGCGAGCTGGCCCGGCTGCACTCCGGCATCGCTGCCGAGGACGGCAAGGCGACCTTTCCGGAACTGCAGGAACTGGTCGGCTTTCCGGACTACTACGTGGCCGAGAAACGTTACGCGGCGGAGTAGGCGGGGAAAATAGCGGGCGTTGAACGGCGCGGGCGGCGGGCGTAAGCTTTGCCCCTGCCGATCAGGGGAGGAACATCAAATGACCGACATTACCGCCAAACTGGCCAAGTTCGTGGCCGAGCTAGATTACGCCACGCTGCCGCAAGACGTGGTCGAGCGCACCAAGCTCCTGATCCTGGATACAACCGGCATCATCGTGCGCGCGCGCCACGACGCGGAATCGACGCCGAGCCTGATCTCGGCGGTGGAACGGCTCGGCCTCAAGGGCTCGACCTCCAACGTCAATTGCTCGGTCCTTGGCGACGACGGTGCCTATGCGCCGACGGCGGCGGCCCTGATCAACGGCACGCTCGCGCATTCGCTGGATTTCGACGACACTCACGCCGCCGCCTCGCTGCATTCCTCCGCACCCATCGTGCCGGCGGCTTTGGCCGCGGCCGAGATGACCGGCGCTTCGGGCAAGGACGTCATCGCCGCCTGCGTCGCCGGCTACGAGGTGCAGGTGCGCCTGGCGCTGGCCCTCGGTCCCTCCGATCACTACGACCGCGGCTACCACCCGACCGCGACCTGCGGCGTCTTCGGCGCGGCGGCGGCGGCGGGCAAGCTTCTCGGCATGGACGCCGACGGCATTCAGAGCGCCTTCGGCATCGCGCTCAGCCAAGCCGCCGGTTCCATGCAGTTCCTCGCCGACGGATCGTGGACCAAGCGCTCCCACGTCGGCCAGGCGGCGCAGAACGGCCTCATCTGCGCGGTGATGGCGGCGGAAGGTTTCAAAGGGCCGAAGGCCGCCTTCGAGGGCAAGTGGGGTTTCCTGCATGCCTATGCGCCCAACGCCGACGCGGCGAAGGCGGCGGCCGATCTCGGCACCCGCTGGGAGACTCTGAATTTGGCGGTCAAACCCTATCCGTCCTGCCGCTACACTCACGCGCCCATGGACGGACTCATCGAACTCAGGAACGCGCACGGCATCGCCGCCGCCGACATCGAGGAGGTCGAGATCGGCCTCGCCGAGACCGGCTGGAAGATCGTCGGCAATCCGGCCGAGAACAAGCACGAGCCCAAGTCGGTAGTCGACGGCCAGTTCTCGATGCCGTTCTGCGCCGCCGTGGCGCTCCGTGAAGGCCGCATGGGCTGGGACGATTACGCCAAGCACTTGGGCGATAGCGCGACGCTCGATCTCTGCCGCAAAGTCAAGGTCAGCGTCGATCAACGCGCCCAGGCGCTGTTTCCGGAAAACATGTCCGGCGTGGTCCGGATCCGCACCAAGTCGGGCGAATTCGAAACCCTGGTCAAGATACCCTTGGGCGAGCCCGACAACTTCCTCGGCGCCGACGCCTTCAAGGCCAAGTTCGACGGTCTTGCCGAGCCCTACCTCGGCCGAGACAAGTGCGACAAGCTGGCCGACGCGCTGATGCATCTGGAACAGGCTCCCAGCCTCGGTGCCGTCATGGCGCTGAGCCGGGCCTAGGGGAGGGGATCATGGCCGACGGTTTTTCCGACGCCAGTATCGCCGAAATCACCAAGCTTTTGCAGGATTACTTCGACGGTCTCTACGATGGCGACGTCGACAAGTTCGCGCGCGTGTTCCATCCGGACGCGCATCTCTACGGCACAGACGGCGAAACCGTCACCGACTGGCCGCGCGAGAAGTATTTCGAGATCATCCGCGGCCGGGCGTCCGCGCGCGAGCAGGGCCTGAAACGCCACGACGCCATTCTCTCGATCCACAAGGCCGGGCCAAATACCGCGCTGGCGACGGTCAACTGCGCCATCCCGCCGCGCTACTTCACCGACTACCTGACGCTGCTGCGCGCCAAGGGCCAGTGGCGAATCATCTCCAAGACCTTCCACACCGATACCCACGAGTGACATCCTTGCGCAGGGTCCGCTTCACGGCCGGCATCGGCATGCTCCGCAACCGTTTCGTTCCAGCTGGCGCGAGGTAGGGAGAAAACGGCATGCCTCGCAGGCTTGGGGCTCTGTCGCTATTGCTGATCCTGGCGCTCGCCATCCGGCCGGTATCGGCTGCCGAAAAGGGCAGCTTCAAGGTCGAGGTGCCGGTCGACGGCGTGCAACTGGCACTCCGGGTTTTCGATTTCGTGCCCGATGGCTCCGGCCCGGATACGCCCATCGTCTTCGTCATGCACGGCCTTGGGCGCGACGCCGAATACTACCGCGACACCTGGATCGGCCACGCCAAGCGCCATGGCTTCAGCCTGGTCGTGCCGGAATTCTCGAAGGCCGATTTCCCGGGCGGTGCCAACTACAACCGGGGCAACGTGATGGCGCCTGGCGACCGCTTCAACCGCGAGGACCAGTGGTGCTTCTCGTTGATCGAACTGGTATTCGAAGCGGCGCGCCGCCGCTTTGGGAGCCGTTGCCGGCACTTCGGCATCTATGGCCATTCCGCCGGTTCGCAGTTCGTCCACCGCTTGACGCTGCTGACGACGCAGACATCAATGGCGGTCGGTGTCGCCGCCAATGCCGGCGTCTACACTATGCCTGATTTCACCGCGTCCTGGCCCTTCGGCATGCGCAATGTGCCGGATGCTTCCGAACGACTCGGCCGCGCCTTCGGCCGCAAGCTGGTGGTGCTGCTGGGTGACGCCGACGACGATCCGTTCCACAAGTATCTCGACCGCTCCGAAGGTGCCACGGCGCAAGGCCCGCACCGGTTCGCGCGCGGCGGCCATTTCTTCGCCCGCGCCCGTGCCGAGGCCAAACGGATGGGCGTGGATTTCAATTGGGAACTCGACGTAGTTCCGGGTGTCGCGCACTCGAACCGCGGCATGGCCAAGGTCGCCGCCCCGTACATCGCACGGCACCTCAACTGCGACTGAGGACGTGAGTCTTCAGTACTTTTCCGGCACGTAGAGCTTCTGCGGCAGCACCTTTCGTTCGTAGTTCGGATTGAACACCCGGTCGGGCAGGTGAACCTGCTCGTGTTCCACTTCTTCGTAGGGAATCTGGTGCAGCAGGTGGTCGATGGTGTTGAGCCGCGCGCGCTTCTTGTCGTTTCCCTCGATGATGAACCAGGGCGCCTCTTCGATATTGGTGCGCTCGAACATCTCCTCCTTGGCCTTGGTGTAGGCTTCCCAACGCACACGGGACTGCAGATCCATGGGCGAGAGCTTCCACTGCTTCATCGGGTCGTGGATGCACATCAGGAATCGCAGTTGCTGCTCTTGGTCGGTGATCGAGAACCAGTACTTGATCAGCTTGATGCCGGATCGCACCAGATTGCGCTCGAATTCAGGCACGTCGCGGAAGAAGTCCTCGACCTCGTTCGGCTTGGCGAAACCCATCACCCGCTCGATGCCGGCGCGGTTGTACCAGGAGCGATCGAACAGCACCATTTCGCCGGCCGCCGGCAGGTGGGGCACGTAGCGCTGGAAGTACCATTGCGATTTCTCGCGTTCGGTCGGCGCCGGCAGCGCGACGACGCGGCAGACGCGCGGATTGAGGCGCTGGCGGAATTCGGTTCCGAGCACACCATGGTCGGCCGTATCCGGCTCGGCGTCACCGAGACCATTGCGCTGACCTGGCTGCCCGAACTGGTCGGGCGGATCAACGGCCGCTTTCCCGAGGTCGCCGTCGAGCTCGACGTCGACTTGACGGAAGGGGTATTCAACCGGCTCTACCACGGCGATCTCGAACTCGCCATGCTGCCAGGTCCGGTCGGCGGGCCCAACCTGGAGACCCGTTCGCTCGGCAAGATCCGATACGACTGGATGGCGAGCCCGTCGCTCAAGGTGCCGAACCGCATGCTGACACCCGTCGATCTCGCCGCCTGGCCGATCATCACGCTGAGCCATGAATCCAATCTGCATGACGTCATCGAGGGCTGGTTCCGCGAACACGGTGCCAAGCCGCGCCGCATCGATGTCTGCAACAGCTTGGGCGTGGTCGCCTCGCTGACCATGGCCGGTCTCGGCATCGCCATGCTGCCGCCGTCGGTGTTCGCCGGCGAACGCCGCCTGAAGGCATTGGCGACGGAACCCAAGATCGCGGACCTCGATTTCGTCGCCGCCTATCCGCGCAATACCGACTCGCCCCTGATCCGTGCCATCGCCGAAATGGCCGTCGAGGTCAGCACCTTCCGCACCAGGCCGGCCGGCCGGGCTTAGGCTCGCCCGTGGGATGAGCGACTCCCCAATATCCTGGCGTTCGGATAGCATCGCCGGCGATGGTGGATCGGGGATAGGAATGACGCCATGACGGAAACTGCTGCCGGCACGGATGAGTTCATCGCGGCTTTTGTAGCCGCGATCGGTACAGGCATGCCGCTGTTTGCCGACAAACGCCCCGATCTTTCGCCGTTGACGCAAGCGCTTGCCGGGCCGAGCACGGCGACGGGCGCGCCGGCGTCGGGCGGCCTCGAGGCTTTGGCCTTCATGGACACGGCCCTTGCGGCGGCGCGTTCGCAATCTCCCTCGGTCCGGCGGTTGGCCGAGGCGCTGGCCGCATTGGCGCCCGGCTTGCCCTGGTATCGACGGCCCGAACCGGAGCTGGACGGTTTCATGCGCGGGCATGCCAATGCCTACGTGGTCGGCCCGCGCGGAATCGAGACGCGTCCCGGCGCCGAAATTGGCGTGACGCTGATGGCGCCGGGAGTGGCCTACCCGACACACCACCACCCGCCCCGGGAGATGTATGTGGCGCTCAGCGAAGGCGAGTGGTTCCAGGCAGGCTTGGGATGGCGGAGGCCAGGCCCGGGCGGTTTGGTCTACAACCCGGCCGACGTGACGCATGCCATGCGGGCGGGCTCGGCCCCGCTGTTGGCGGTCTGGGGTCTGTGGCATTGACGGCGGCTTTTCCGCCCGGATCGAACATGATCTAATTCCATCTCTGTTCGACTGGGGAGGGGGATCGTCATGGTCGCGGAAGCGAAGAAAGTGGGACCGCAGCGCTATCGCGAGTCCTACGGGCGCTATTTCGAGGATTTCGAAATCGGCGACATATACGAGCACCGCCCCGGGCGCACAATCTCCGAGGCCGACAACACCTGGTTCACGCTGCTGACCATGAACCAGCACCCGGTCCATTTCGACGCCGAGTACGCCAAGAAGAGCGAGTTCGGCCAAATGCTGGTCAACTCCTGCCTGACGCTATCCATCGTCGCCGGCATGAGCGTCTCCGACACCTCGCAGAAGGCGATCGCGAACCTGGGCTGGACCGACATCAAGATGCCCGCACCCGTGTTCATCGGCGACACGCTCTATGCGGAATCCGAGGTGCTGGCCAAGCGCGAGTCGAACTCGCGCCCGACGCAGGGTATCGTCACCATCCGCACCACCGCGAAAAAGCAGGACGGCAACGTGGTGATGACCTACGATCGTGCCATGCTGATCCCCAAGCGCGGCCACGCCGTCGACGATAAAGCGGACTACTGAGGCCGATCACCCATGAACGAAGAAGAACGTCTGATCCTCGATTCCGTCGATGCCTTCCTGGAGCGCGACGTGAAACCGCACGTGAAACGCCTCGACCACGCCGACGAATACCCCCGCGACATCGCCGACAAGATGGCCGAGATGGGCCTGTTCGGCGCCACGATTTCGCCAGATTACGGCGGATTGGGTTTGTCGGCTTCGACCTATGCCAAGATCGTCGAGCGCGTGTCCGCGGTCTGGATGTCGGTCTCGGGCATTTTCAATTCGCACCTGATCATGTGCGCGGCGGTCGAGCGCTTCGGCTCGGAAGAGATGAAGTCGCAATACCTGCCGAAGTTCGCCGCCGGCGAGATGCGGGGCGGCATCGCGCTGACCGAATCCGACTGCGGCACCGATTTGCAGGGCGTGCGCACGCGGGCCGAGCTCAAGGGCAACGCCTACGTCATCAACGGCACCAAGCTCTGGATCACCAATTCGGTCGAGGGCGACGTGCTTGCGGTGCTGGCCAAGACCGACCCCGAGGCCGAGCCCCGCCACAGGGGCATGAGCCTGCTGCTGGTCGAGAAGGAGATGGGCTACAAGGCCAGGAAATTGAAGAAGCTCGGCTACAAGGGCGTGGATACGGGCGAGGTCGAGTTCGCCGAAGTACGTGTGCCGGTCGGCAACCTGGTCGGGCCGGAAGAGGGCAGGGGGCTGCAGCAGATTTTGTCGGGCCTAGAACTCGGCCGCATCAACGTCGCCGCGCGTGGCATCGGCGTGGCGCGCGCCGCCTTGGACGACTCGCTCGCCTACGCCCAGCAACGCAAGACCTTCGGCAAGCCGATCGCAGAGCACCAGGCGATCCAGATTAAGCTCGCCGACATGGCGACGCGGGTCGAAGCCGCCAGGCTTTTGGTCGAGCAGGCGGCACAGGCTTACGATTCCGGGCGGCGTTGCGATCTGGAGGCGGGCATGGCGAAGCTGTTCGCCACCGAGGCCGCCATGGAGAACGCCGCCGAGGCGATGCGCATCCATGGCGCCTATGGCTATTCGCCGGAATACGACATCGAGCGCTATTACCGCGACGCGCCGCTTCTGTGTATCGGCGAGGGCACCAACGAACTGCAGCGCATCATCATTGCCAAACAACTGGTCGAGCGGAATCCGATATGAGCCTCCCACTCGCAGGCGTGCGTGTATTGGCGGTCGAGCAGTACGGTGCCGGCCCGTTCGGCACCCAGTTCCTGGCCGACCAGGGCGCCGAGGTGATCAAGGTCGAGAACCCGAACACCGGCGGCGATTTCGCCCGCGATGTCGGTCCTTATTTTTTCACCGAGGGCGAGTCGGAGTTCTTCCACGCCTACAACAGGAACAAGCTCAGCCTCGGCCTCGATCTTTCCAAGCCCGGCGGCATGGCGGTGTTCCACGATCTGGTGAAGTCGGCGGACGCGGTGGCGTCGAACCTGCGCGGCGACGTGCCGGCCAAGCTCGGCCTCACCTACGACGTGTTGGGCAAGATCAATCCGAAGATCGTCTGCGCGCATCTCTCGGCCTACGGGCGCACCGGTCCGCGCGCCGCCTGGCCCGGCTTCGATTACCTGATGCAGGCGGAGGCGGGGTATTTCTCGCTCACTGGCGAACCCGGCGACCCGCCGACCCGCATGGGGCTTTCGGTGGTCGACCAGATGACCGGCTTGGCACTCGCCTACGCGGTGCTCGCCGGCATCACCGGCGCGCGCGCGACCGGCGAAGGCCGCGATCTCGACGTCTCGTTGTTCGATATCGCGCTCTGCAATCTCGCATATCCGGCCATGTGGTATCTCAACGAGGGTCACGTGCAGTCGCGCGAGCCGCGCTCCGGCCATCCGTCATTGACCCCTTGCGCCATGTATACGACCAAGGACGGTTGGATTTACATCATGTGCAACAAGGAGAAGTTCTGGCCGGCACTCTGCGACAAGCTGGGCAAGCCCGAATGGGCCGCCGATGCCCGCTTCAAGACCTTCAAGGAGCGTCTCGCCAACCGCGCGCTGATCCAAGACATGCTGGACGGCGAGCTATCCGCCCGCACCACTGCAGAGTGGCTCGAGCATTTTGCCGGTCAAGTGCCTGCGGCGCCGCTTTACGACATCAAGGGCGCACTCGATAACCCCTTCGTCACCGAAGGGGGCAGCATTCAGGAAATCGAACTCCAAGGCTACGGCACTTACCGCGCGTTGGATGCGCCGGTGAAGACCAGCGAGCGGACCCCGGCCAATCCTGCGCCAAGGCTCGGCCAGCACACGGATCGCCTGCTTCGCGGTATCGGCTATGACGAAGAGCGCCTGGAAAAGCTCCGCGCCGCCAAGGTGATCTGAACCCGCAACTATGACCTCGTGGCGATTGACTGCTCACTATATGCACCCATATAATAAGCATTACTTATATTAAGTCGATCTTCGTGGCTCACCCAGGGGAACGGACCGATCATCATGGAAGACCAGCAGGGCGAGAGCATTGGGGTTCTGCTCAGTGAAATCTCGCGCGTCATGCGCAAGCGTTTCGACCGTCGTGCGCGCGAGTTGGGTTTGACCCGCGCCCAATGGCGTGTGCTGTCGCGCCTGCGCATGCGCCAGGGCATCAACCAGACGACGCTCGCCGACCTGATCGAAATCGAGCCGATCACGCTGGCGCGCCATATCGACCGGCTGCAGGAAAAGGGCTGGGTCGAGCGCCGCTCCGATCCCAACGACCGCCGTGCCTGGCGGCTCTATCTCGACGACAGCGTGAAGCCGATCCTCGACGAGATGCACAAGATCTCGGAGTGGAACAACGCCGCAGCAATGCGCGACTTCGATGACAAGGAGTGCCAGCGCTTCGTCGCCGATCTCTACCGCGTGAAGGCCACCCTGCTTGCCGCCGAGCAAGACGAACTCGGCAGCGACAGCGAGGGCGAGCCGGCCCCGGCCAGGCGTGCCGCGCAAGGAGGGCGTCATGGCTGACGGTGCGTCCATGCCAACGGAAACGGTTGCCCGCCCGCGTTTCAGAGGCCGCTTCAGGCGCCTGGCGGCGCTCGGCTTCTTCACCATCCTCGGGCCCGCCGCGATTGGTATCGGCGCGCTCTATTTCTATGCCACCGGTGGCCGTTTCGTCTCCACCGAGAACGCCTACGTCAAGGCCGACAAGATCGCCGTCAGCGCCGACGTATCGGGCCGCGTCGCCGAAGTCAAGATCGCCGAAAACCAGGAGGTGCGGAAAGGCATGCTGCTGTTCCGCATTGATCCCGAACCGTTCCAGATCACGGTTCGACGCGCCGAGGCCGGCCTTGCCGCCGCGCGCCAGACCATCGCCGCGCTCAAGGCCGAGTACCGCCAGAAGCTGGCGGAACGCCACGTTGTCGAGGGCGATGTCGCCTACTACCGGCGCAGCGTCGATCGTCAGCGCACCTTGCACGACAAGGGATTCGCTTCGCAGAGCAAGCTCGATGAGGCCGAGCAGCAGATGCGCGCCGCCAAGGACCGCATTTCCGCCCTGAACCAGAACCTCGCCAGCGTTCAGGCCCGCTTGGGTGGCGACGTCAACATCGACCCCGACGCGCACCCGACCGTGCGCGAGGCGATGACCGCGCTTGCCGCCGCCGAACTCGACCTCCGCCGGACCGAGGTGCACGCGCCGACCGACGGCGTCATCACCAACTTCGGCCTTGAGGTCGGCGAATACATCCAGGCCGGAGCGCCGATCTTCTCGCTGGTCGGCACCGGCCAGATCTGGGTCAGCGCCAACTACAAGGAGACCGACTTGACCCACGTGCGCGTCGGGCAGACCGCGACGCTCAAGGTCGACACCTATCCGGACGTTGCGTTCCAGGCGCGCGTCGCCTCGATCTCGCCGGCGACCGGCGCGGAATTCGCGCTGCTGCCGCCGCAGAACGCGTCGGGCAACTGGGTCAAGGTGGTGCAGCGCCTGCCGGTGCGGCTGGAATTGGTCAAGTCCTACGACGGTCCGCCGCTTCGTGCCGGCATGAGTGTCATCGTCGAGATCGATACCCAGCACAAGCGTAAGCTGCCTAGGCTGGTGTCGCAGGCCATGGCGTGGATGGATCAGCGCCTGTAGGGCGATGCCCCCATGTCCCCCAATACTGCCGCAACGGAATACAAGGGTCTTCGAAAGGCCCTGATCACCGCGACCCTTTGCACCGGTCCGGTCATGCAGGTGCTCGACAGCTCGGCCGTGGCGGTGGCGCTCAACCACATGCAAGGCAGCCTGTCGGCGGCCCAGGACCAGATGGCCTGGGTGCTGACCTCCTATCTGATCGCCGTCGCCGTTGCGACACCGTTCTGGGGCGCGATGACCGAGAAGTTCAGCCGCAAGATGCTGTTCAATTTCTCCATCGCCATGTTCTCCGTCACCTCGTTCTTCTGCGGTACCGCCAACGGCCTGACCGAGTTGCTGATCTTTCGGGCCATCCAGGGCGTTTTCGGCGCTGCCCTGATCCCGCTCTCTCAAGCGGCGCTGATGGACATCTACGACCCCAAGGACTACGGCATCGCCATGGGCTGGTGGGGTGTCGGCCTGATGTTCGGGCCGGTGTTCGGGCCGACCATCGGCGGTTACGTGGTCGAGTGGTATTCGTGGCGTTGGACCTTCTTCATCAACGTGCCGCTCGGGTTGGCTTCGTTCCTGGCGGTCTGGATGCTGGTGCCGCGCACCAGCGCGCGGCGTCGGCGCAAGTTCAACTACTACGGCTATATCGTGCTTGCCATCGGGTTGGGCTGCCTGCAGTTCGTGCTCGACCGCGGCCAGCGCTACGATTGGCTCGAATCGACCGCCATCATCACACTGCTTTGCGTCGCCGGAGCGTCGTTCTGGCTCTTCATCGTCAACTCAATCACATCGGAAAACCCGTTCATCGATCCGGTCATCCTGAAGAATCCGAACTTCGCCATCGGGCTGTTGCTGCGTGCCATGTTCGGCCTCCTGCTGTTCGGCGCCATCATCCTGATCCCACCGTTCCTGCAGAAGATCGCCGGCTATCCCGTCGTCGATGCCGGTTTGATGATGGCGCCGCGCGGCCTTGCCACCATGGCGTCGGCGATGATCGTCGGGCGGCTGGTACGCCTCGTCGACCCGCGCCTGATCATCATCTGCGGCGCCGCCATGGCCGGTATCTCGTCGTGGGAGATGTCGATGCTGCCGGCTGATGCGCCGACCTGGGATATCCTGGTCCAGGGCGTCGGCACGGCGTGTTTCTTCATTCCCTTGAATTCCCTGGCGTTCTCGACCATGGGGCCGGACCAGCGCGACCAAGGTACGTCGTTCTTCGCGCTCACCGGCAATATCGGGCGTTCCATCGGCATCGCGATACTGTCGAGCTACCTTGTCTACGGATCGCAGGTGAACAAGTCGCACCTGGTCGAATTCGCCACCCCCTACAACGATGTCGTCAGGCACGTGCCGAACCCGGACGCATGGTCGTTCCATACCATTACCGGCCTCGCCCAACTCAATGCCGAGGTCGTCCACCAGGCCGAGACCATCGCCTACGCCATGGACTTCCAGCTTCTCGCCGCGCTGATGTTCGGCTGCATCCCGCTGGTCATGCTGATGCGCGTGGCGCCCAAGAAAAAGAAGGTGCCGCAACCCGCCTGAGAGCTCACCTGAGGTGAATTGTCACCATGACGTTCCGGGGCGTGACGGGGCCCCCCGCTCCGGTTATAGGAGTAGCCGTACTACGAGCCCCGATGGAGGAATTCGGACCGTGAAACTGTTGATTCTGCCGGGCGACGGCATTGGCCCCGAGATCACCGAAGCCACCTGCAGCGCGCTGGCCGCCTTGGATGCGCGCTTCGGTATCGGCTTCGACATGGTCACGCGCGAGATCGGCCTTGCCGCCCACAAGGTGCGTGGATCGACCATGCCGGAAGACGTGATGGCCGAGATCAAGGCGACCGAGGCTGTCATCCTCGGCCCGACCGATACCTATTCCTACCCGCCCGAGGCCAAGGGCGGCATCACGCCTTCGAAGTGGGTGCGCACGTCGCTCGATCTCTATGCCAACATCCGCCCGAGCCGCACGCGCCCCGGCGTCAAGGCCATGGCCAAGGAAATGGACCTGGTGATCGCGCGCGAGAACACCGAAGGATTCTACGCCGACCGCAACATGTTTCTCGGCATTGCCGAATTCATGCCGACGCCCGACGTGGCGCTGTCGGTCAGGAAGATTACCGTCGCCGGTTCGCGGCGCATCGCGCATGCCGCCTTCCAGCTCGCCCGCGCGCGGCGCAAGAAAGTCACCGTGGTGCACAAGGCCAACGTGCTCAAGGTCACCGATGGTCTGTTCCTGCGCGAGGCCCGCGACGTCGGCAGAGAATACCCCGACGTCGAGATCGAGGAGAAGATCATCGACGCCATGGCGGCACTCCTGATCCGCCAGCCTGAAAGTTTCGACGTGGTGCTGACCACCAACATGTTCGGCGACATCCTCTCCGACCAGTGCGCCGAGCTCTCCGGCGGATTGGGCCTCGGCCCCTCCATCAACGCCGGCACCGATCACGCCATCGCGCAGGCCGCGCACGGCTCGGCGCCCGATATCGCCGGCCAGGACCTGGCCAACCCGACCGCGCTGATGCTGTCGGCGACCATGCTGCTCGACTGGATCGCGCGCCGCCACGGCGACAACAACCTCGCCGCCGCCGCCGCCCACATGGACCGCGCCGTCGACATGGCGCTTGCCGATCCCGTCACCCAGACCAAGGACCTGGGCGGGCCGCTCGGCACGCAGGCCTTCGGCGAGGCGGTCGCCAAAGCCATCGCAGAGCTCGAAATCTGATCGCAATTTGACGAGGACCACGCCATGACCGTTCAACGCGGCTGGAATTTCCTGCAGACACCGGGACCGACCAATATCCCGAACCGGGTGCTCAATGCCATGCACCGTCCGGCCGTCGAGTTCCTGGGGCCGGACTTCATGGCTTTCGCCGTGCAGCTGTTCGCGGACCTCAAGACCATCTTCAAGACCGAGACCGGCTATCCCTTCGTCTACGCCGCCAACGGTCATGGCGCCTGGGAAGCCGGCATCACCAACGTGCTGGCACCCGGCGACAAGGTCTTGGTGCCGGAGACCGGGCGCTTCGCCCATTCCTGGACCTACATGGCGCAAAAGCTGCAGGTCGACTGCGAGATGCTGCCGAGCGACTGGCGCCGCGCCTTCGACCCCGCCGCGATCGGCGAGCGCCTCGCGAAAGACAAGGCGCACGAGATCAAGGCGGTGCTTTTGGTCCACACCGACACCGCCACCGGTATCACTTCCGACGTCGCCGCCGTCCGCAAGGCTATGAACGATGCCGGGCATCCGGCGCTCCTCATGGTCGATACCATCGCGTCCCTGATGACCACCGACTACCGCATGGACGAGTGGGGCGTCGATGTCACCGTCGCCGCCGGCCAGAAGGGACTGATGCTGCCGCCGGGCCTCGGCTTCTGCGCGGTCAGCGAGAGGGCCTTGGCCGTGTCCGACGCCAACAAATCCATGCCCCGCAGTTACTGGGACTGGCGCGACCGCCTCGACCCGAAGGTGTTCTACAAGGCGTTCTGCGGCACCGCGCCCGAGCATCTGCTGTTCGGCCTGGGTGCAGCCATCGAGATGCTGCAGGAAGAGGGTTACGACGCCGTCTTCGCCCGCCACTACCGGCTGTCGCGCGCGGTCCATGCCGCCGTCGATACCTGGGCCAAAGCCGGCGCCATCGAGTTGTTCGCCGTCGATCCGAAGGAACGCTCGAACTCGGTGACGCCGATCCTGATCGACCCCGCCTACGACCCGATGAAGGTGCGCGAGATATGTCGCGAGCGCTTCAACATGGGTCTCGGCAATGGCATGGGAAAATACGAGAAGGTTTCGTTCCGCATCGGCCACATGGGCGATCTCAACGACACCATGATCCTGGGGGCCCTGGCCGCCGTCGAGGCCGGGCTTAAGCTCGCCGGCATTCCCTATCAACCGGGCGGCGTCAACGCCGCCATCGACGCGCTGACCGCAAGCTAGTCGTCGGAAAGCCGCTTCCAGCTTATCGAGGCGCCGAAGGGTGGCGTGATCCCACCGCCTGACCCTTCGTAATCGCCGGACGCCACCTGGACGAAGCCCATCTTGGCGAGCCAGCCGAGCGTCAGGTGGAACGGCACGCGCTTGGCGTCCGGGACGTCCTCGCCGAGCGCTTCGGCCGTGAGCGGGCCGTCCTTGGAGAGCCGCGAGAGCAGCGCCGCCGTATCCGTGACGTCGAGCAGCAGCGTTGCCAGCGGCGTCGCCAGTTCCGATGACATCAGCACCTTGAGGCCTTCGCTGTCGATTGCACCCGCGGCCGACAGCATGGTGCCGCCGCCGATGGCGAGGGTCGGGTGGCGGCGGAAGGCGGCGAAGGGATCGGGCCGGAGCGGATGGGCCTGCGTCCCCTCAGGCCGGGGCGTGCATTCCGGCGCACCGGCGCGCAGTTCCGCCAACTCCGCCCACAGCGACTGGTGGCCGGCGACGACGTGGCGCCAGTCGTAGACCTCGGCAGCGCGTTTGCGACCGGCTGCGCCCATGCGTTCGCGGAGCGCGCCGTCCTCGATCAGTCGGCCGAGCGCGGCGGCGACCACCGCCGGATCGACCGCAGTGGATTGGCTGGCGGCGCCGGTGAACACAGAATAGCTGGCGAAGCCGGAGCCGTAGAGATATCCGAGTTCCTGGCCGGTACCGGCGGGCGGCATGGCCGTCGGCACGGTGAATCCCTGTTCGCTGTCGAGCACGCTTTCGCGGTACCCGTTCCAGTCGCTGACCACGCAAGGGAGCCCCGCCGCCATCGCCTCGATGGGGGTAAGGCCGAACGATTCCTGGATGTTGTCGGAGAGCGAGATGAAGATGTCGGCGGCCGCCCAGGCGCCGTCGTAGAGATCGGTGCGTGCACCGTCGATGAAGTGGTGGTTGACGCTGGGCGCCAGTGCCGTTGCCGCCTGTTTGAAGGCCGCCGCCATCTCCGGTGTCGAAGCCTGGCCGGCCTGCAGCAGGTGCAGCTTCTTTTTCGTGGCGCGTGCCGCCGTCTCGGCGGCCAGCAGCATCGGCACCGGATTGGCCTTCTCGACGTGATCGAGCCGCCCGGCATAGAGGATGGCGATATCGCCGTCGGCGATGTTCATGCGGCGGCGGAGATCGGCGCGCGCCGCGCCGTTGTTGCCGCGCACCGCAAGCGCCTCGGAATCGACGCCGAGCGGAATGATCGGCAGGCGCGGCAATTTGGGCTTTTCGCCGAAGCGGGCCTCAAGATAACCGGCCCAATCCTCGAGTACGCCCAGCACCACCGCTTGGACCGACTTCGACGTGCAGACCAGCGCGTCCCAGGTCTCTAGCGGCGCGACCAAAATATCCCCGATGGCGTCGAGTGCGGCGGCATCGGAGACGGTGTGGGTGATGCCGACCAGGCTGAAACCGCGAACGTAGAAGTGGCGGCGGTTCCAGGCCAGCGGCCCTAGGCCGGGGCCGGGGCGGAAGAGCGTGCCGACCTCGGCGATGCGGTCGATGCTCGGTGGCAGAAAGCCCCGGAGTGACTGAGTCGCGCCGGCCTCCCTGGCGAATTCGGCGAACTCACGGTGGCCGGTCGCCTCGTTCGAATAGCAGTAGAGTGTGTCGGTGCCGCCGTGGCAGATGAAGCCCTTGAGGAAACCGCCACTGGCCGATTGCCGTCCGACCACCATGTCGCCGGCCGTGCGATAGTTGTGGCCGGCGAAGTAGAAAGCGGCGTTCGGCGTATCAGTTGCCACTATGTGTCCCCACGTTTCGCCAACTCCGCCAGGACTTCCTGGAAGTGGTCGGGTTCGCGGCCGTCGAAGACGCTCTTCAGGTCCTGGTTGCCGAGCCAGCCGATGCGCTTCGCCGCACCCTCGGCCATGAAGGGCTCGATCCCCATGGCGCGGAGCGTCGCCGCGACTTCCTCCATCTCATGCGCCCGGCGCTTGCCGTGGATGACCGAGCGGCCAACGAAATAGGAGGCCAGTGCCTGCCAGTCGAACTGCGGATAGTTGGCGCCGACCGAATCGAGCACCCGCTCGGCGACGCCGTAGCGTCCGGCGGCGACCACGCATTCCTGCAAGATCGCCTCGAGGCCTTTGAAGATGATCGAGCGGAACATCTTGATCGCCGCGGCGCGGCCGTATTCGGGACCGAGGTCCTCCAGGTTCATGCCGAACGGCGCCATCATCTCGATCACCCGCGCGGCCTTGGGGCCGGACAGCAGCATCGGCGACGCATGGCGCTTTGGATTGATCGGCGACATGATCGAGCCCTCGACGAAGTCGGCGCCGGAAGGCCCGATCGCCGCACCCACCTCCGCCTTGGTCGCCGGTGAGACCGAATTGACGTCGAGATAGATTTGCCCGGGCTTAAGGTGCGCCGCCACGGTTTTCGCCGCTTGGACGGCGTCCGTGCAGGTGACCGTGGCGATGACGATATCGCGGCCGGCGACGGCCTCGGCATGGCTGTTCGCCAGGCGCGTGCCGCTCTTCGCGGCGCGCGCCTCAATCGTTCCGACCTGGGCCGGGTCCTGCTGCAGGATATCGTAGGCGACGATGTCGCCGAGGCCGGCTTCCGCCAGGCCCGACGCGATCGCCGGGCCGGCTTCGCCGAAGCCGATAATCGCTACCCTTGGGGCGTTCGGGGGTAGGGTCATGTGCGCTGCTCCGCCGCTCCGTTCAGCGCCGCTTGAACTGGGGTTTTCGCTTTTCCATGAAGGCGCGGCGGCCTTCCTGGTAATCCTCGCTGGCAAAGCAATCGTCGACCACCTTCTGGCAGAGCGCCTCGTCCGGGCCGCCCGGCATGACCAGCTGGTTGATCACAGTCTTGGCGGCATGGATGGTGAGCGGTGCGTTCTCGGCGATGCGCGTGGTGTAATCGTCGACGTAGGCGTTCAACAGCGCATTCGATACCACCCGGTTGATCAGTCCCATGCCGAGCGCCTCGCCGGCGGTGAATTGGCGCGCGGTGAAGAAGATTTCCTTGGCGGTCGACGGCCCGACCACGTCGACTAGGCGCTTCAGGCCCTCGTGGCCGTAGCCGAGCCCGAGCTTGGCCGCCGGCACGGCATAGGTCGACGCCTCGTTGGCGATGCGGAGATCGCAGCAAAGCGCGATGCCGAGCCCGCCGCCGATGCAGAAGCCCTCGATTTTGGCGATGGTCGGCTTCTCGAATTCGGCAAGCGCGATGGACGCTGCCGAGACGGCGGCGTTGTAGATCGCGGTCGCTTCCTCACCGGAGCGGTTCTTCTCGAACTGGGAGATGTCGGCGCCGGCGCAGAACGCCTTACCACCATTGCCGGAAAGCACCACCACGCGAACCGCGTCGTCGGCCATGAAGTCGGCCAGAACCGCCGGCAGGTCGCGCCACATCTCGAAGGTCATGGCGTTGCGCTTGGACTGGTTGTCGAGGCGGATGCGCCCCACGCCGTTGCCTTTTTCGACGATGAGCTGGT
>JAYOXJ010000010.1:7152-26178 GCA_038152725.1 Rhodospirillaceae bacterium | reverse complement strand
GCCCTGGTGCGCGCCATGCCGGTATTCAACAATGCCATCGAGACCTGCTTCGGTCAGACCGAGGCGCCGCAGATCGCGATCTGCATGCGCGCCGACGACTGGATGGATCCGCGCAATCACGCCTCCACAGGCATCGCCACGGCGCTGACCCGGGTCGGCGCCATGGACGGCCAAGGAAACCTGGTGGCGCCCGGCGAGCAGGGTGAGATCGTACTCAAGGGCGATCTGGTGATGAAGGGCTATTTCCAGATGCCCGACAAGACCGCCGAGACCATTATCGACGGCTGGCTGCATACCGGCGACGTCGGCTACATCGACGAACGTGGCTTCGTCTTCATCAAGGACCGCATCCGCGACGTGGTCGTTACCGGCGGCTTCAACGTCTATCCGAGCGACGTCGAGGCGGTGCTCGGTCAGCATCCGGCCATCAAGGAATGCGTCGTCTTCGGCCTCGCCGACGAGAAATGGGGCGAGGCGGTGCATGCCGCGGTCGAGGTGCACGACGGCGTTGACGCCGACCCGGAAGAAATCATCGCCTTCATCAAGCAGCGCCTCGATTCGGTGAAAGCGCCGAAGGCCGTTCACGTGGTCGACAACCTGCCGCGAAGCCCGGTCGGCAAGGTGCTGCGCCGCGAAGCCAAGATCATGTTCGCCGATCACGCCACCTAAGCGAGGAATACCATGTCGACCCAGTCCAGGCCCGAAACCAAGCTCGCCACCCACACGCTGACCGCGCTCTATGTCCGCGACATGGACCTGGTCGCCGACATGATGGGCAAGATGACCTTCACAGACACCATGTTCTATCACGTCATGGGCGAGCGGCCGACGCCGGGCCAGACGGCGGTGCTGGATGCGGTGCTGGTGACGTTGATGGAACACGGCTTCACGCCGAGCGCGATCTCGGCCAGGATGACTTATCTTTCCGCGCCGGAGGCTTTGCAGGCGGCAATTGCGGCCGGGCTCCTGAACGTCGCCAGCCAGTTCGTCGGCACCATGGAAAACTGTGCCGGCATTCTGGAAAAGCTGGTCGTCGACGAGAACGGCCTTGAGGCGGCGGCTCGGCGCGTGGCGACGGAAGCGCGCGCGGCCAAGCGCCACCTGCCCGGTTTCGGCCATCACCTGCACAAGCCCGACGATCCGCGTTCGCCGAAGCTGTTCGAGATCGCGCGCGGGCAGGCCGACGTCGATACTCGCTACATCGATGCCATCCAGGCGCTCTCCGCCGCCGTCGACGAGGCCTACGGCCGGCATCTCACCATCAACGCCACCGGCGCCACGGCGGCGGTGATGCTGGGCATCGGCGTGCCGGCGCGGATCATGCGCGGTTTCGCCGTCATCTCGCGCGCCGCCGGGTTGGTGGCGCACATCATGGAAGAGCAGGATTGCCCGACCGGACGGACGATTTGGGAATTGGTCGAGGACGCGATTCCCTACACCGGCGCCGCCCGCATCGAGGGCGGCCATGGCGACGCCGATTAGCGCTTGCCGCCGGCCGGTCCGGCCCATAGTTTTTTCGGGTGGACAAACCAGATACAGGGGACCCTTGCCATGCGAAACCTGAAATCCGTCGTCGCCGTTCTTGCTCTCGCCGCCTTCGTGCTGACGCCGCTGGCCGCGTGCTAGCCCAAGGTCGGCTCGAAGGAATGGTGCGAACAGATGAAGAAGAAGCCCAAGGGCGACTGGTCGGCAAACGAAGCCACCGATTTCGCCAAGCACTGCGTGCTGTAAGCCGGGCCGCAGGCGAAAATCAGAACCCCCGCTTCGGCGGGGGTTTTCAGTTCATGGCGTGGGAAAGCTGATCGGCCAGCGCGTGACACTGGCCGTCGTTGATGTCGAAGCTGACCGCGACGATGTTCGGGGACCAGCGCACGATGCGCGCCGCCAGGAAGGGCAGGGTGTCGATGTCGACATCGACGTAGCGGCCGGGTTCCAGCGGGTTTTCCAGGTTTTCCGGCTGCTCATCCATTTGCAGCAGGGCGCCGTTTGCCGAGATGTTGACGATCCTGCCGGAACGGCGGCGTTCTCCGTCATGAAGCGCGGCAGGTAACGCTTCCGCAACGCGCCCGAAGCGCCGCTGTTCAGTGCCGTCGAACGTCGGAAGCCTTACATTGCCTTGCATGCGCGTCCGCCCACTTCATCGGAAATGAATCTATTAGTATCATATTTCCACTGGATTTCGACCGCAAGTCGAATCGCGCCGCCTTACGCTTCACTCCAGGGTTTGCAGCAGGCGAAGCATCAGTTTGGCGCGTTCCTCGAGCGACGAATAGTAGATGAATTCGTCATGGCTGTGCGCGCCGTGGCCGTCGGCGCCGAGGCCGTCGAGGGTCGGAATGCCGATGGCGCCGGTGAAGTTGCCGTCCGATCCGCCGCCGGTCTTCAGGTCCTGCAGGTCGAAGCCGATTTCTGCGGCCAGTGTCTTGGCGTGCTGGAACAGTTTTTCGATGCCTTCGAACTTGTCGTATGGTGGCCGGTCGACGCCGCCGACGATTTCGAGGCTGCAGTCGGGATCGAACGGTTTCAGGTTGGCGAAATAGTCGAGCACGCGATCCTGAGCCTCGATGCTCGGCACGCGGAGATCGACCGTGACCACGCATTCGCCCGGCACCACGTTGGTCAGCGTGCCGCCGGAAATCGTTCCGACCGAGCAGGTGCGGCCCTCGTCGTAGTTGGTGTGCGCTTCTTCCATGCGGATGATCTGGCGCGCCATCTCCTTGATGGCGCTGCGGCCGTCCATGTGGCGCGCGCCGGCGTGCGACTGGCGGCCGGTGACTTTGATGGTGTATTCCATGCGGCCGTTGCGCGCGGTGACGATCTTGCCGCCTTCGCGCGCCGGTTCGGTGACCAGCACGTATTTGTTCTTCTTGGCGGCGGCCACGATCATGTCGCGCGACGTCGGGCTGCCGACCTCTTCTTCCGGGATGTACATGAAGGTCACCGGCAGCGGCGTCTCGCCGCCACTGCGCACGATGTGGCGCATGGCGTAGAAGGCAATGTAGGCGCCGGCTTTCATATCGTAGATGCCGGGGCCAAAGACCTTGTCGCCCTCGCGTCTGATCTTGAGCGGCCCTTCCTTGGTGCCGATAGGGTGGACGGTGTCGAGGTGGCTGAGCACCAAGATGCCGGGGCCGTCGCCGCCCCAAGGCGTCTTCGCGGAGAGAATGTCACCGAAGCCGTCGCGCCCGGGCGTGCGCTCGACGTGGAGGCCGAGCACGGCGAGGCCCTCTTCGACGTGGTCGACCATGTGGTTGACCGCATCCGGCGCGTGGCTCGGGCTTTCGATCTCGACCCAGCGCAGCACGCCTTCGAGGATTTCGTCGCCGTCGATGACCGGCTCGTTCTTGTTTTCCTGGTTCATGGTGTCCCCCTCCTCTTCAGGTCTGATCCTTGGGTTTTGGCAATAGCAGATGCACGTCGGCGGTGGCGACGGGCTCGTCACGGTCGTTCTGCCAGGCGCGCACGCGGACGTTGGCGATGCGCATGCCTTGGCGGACGATGACGCAACTGGCGAAGACGTCCCTGGGCGCCACCGGGCGGAGATAGTTGGTCGAGATGTTGATCACCTTGGGCAGCTCATTGCGGCGCACGTGATGCAGGAGATGCACGAAAGCCGCCTGCTCGAGCATGGCGCCGACGATGCCGCCATGGAGGATGCGCGCGGCGAAGTTGCCGATGTGGTCCTCGCGGAATGGCAGCCGGGTCACCAGTTCGTCGCCGTCGAAGCCCGAGGCGATGCCGAGGAACCGGGCGTAGGGGAACAGTGCATTGACCTCGGCCAGCCGACCGTCGGCACGCAGTCGGGCGATGTCGTCGGCGAGGCTCATGCGCCGGTCCCGGGCGATGGGCTCGCCTCGGCCATGCCGATGCCGACCGGCTTGATCATGTATGTGGCGATGAAATTGGCGACGGGGTCGTTCGCGTTGCCTTATTAGTATGCGGTTCCGCGGGTGAAGGCAACGTTGGGGGTGAGCCGGTAGCACTCGGCCTCGCCGATCAGCACCCGGCCGGGCTCGGCGGCACGTAGGTAATCGAGGCGGAGATCGAGCGTCGCCACCGGGGTGTCCTTGGGCACCGCCGACAGCACGGCCAGGCCACCGGTTGCATCCATCATGGTGGTCACCAGGCCGCCGTGGACGGCGCCCGAGTCCGGATCGCCGATGAACCGCGCATCGTAGCCGACCCGCATCACCGCGCGCCCGCCGCCGGCACTGACCGCGTCGAGCCCGATCGCCTTGTGGTGCGGAATCTCGGCATAGAAGGCCAGCACGGCATCGAGGTCGGGCGGCGGCAAGTTGTCGGGTAGCGGCATCGAGGGGCGTCCGGTTTGTGGCGGGACAACAGGGCAAGTATATTTTGGTCGCCATGAATTGCACGCACGGAGACTTTACATGGACGATAACCGCTACGTTTTTCGCCTGGCCCGGCGTGCGGACCTGGAGACCATCGTCGCGCTGCTCGCCGACGACCCGCTCGGATCGGGCCGCGAAGACCCGGCCGGCGGAATGGAAGCCTACGCGGCGGCGTTCGAGCTGATCGAACGCGATCCGATGAACGAGGTCATCGTCGCCGAGTTTGATGGCGCCGTGGCCGGTTGCCTGCAACTCACCCTGATTCCCGGCCTGACCCGGAACGCCATGACCCGCGCCCAGATCGAGGGCGTGCGTATCGCGTCTTCCGAGCGGGGCCGCGGGCTCGGCCGCAAGATGTTCGAGTGGGTCATCGCCGAAAGCCGGAAACGGGGCGCCGGTTTGGTGCAGCTGACCACCGACAAGAGCCGCCCCGATGCGCACCGCTTCTACGAAGGCCTCGGTTTCGTCGCCAGCCACGAAGGCATGAAATTGTCCCTGAGATGACGGCGCCGGAACCACGATTACGGGAATACCCCCATACACGCCGCAGCCGGGGGCGGCTATCATGGCCGTTCGCGCCTGCCGATGACCGGGGACCCTTTGCCATGCGCCGACCGTTGAATGCACTCGCCCTGCTGAGCCTGCTTATGCCTGCGGCGGCAGAGGCGGCGGACAACTCGCTACGCGACAACCCGGTGCACGTGCGCCGCTGGAACGACTTCGCCGACCAGCTGATGAAGATCCACCGCCATTGGTTGACGACCCTGCCGACGGTCAAGAAGGAGGAGGTAGGCGGTTATGCGCGGCGGCCTAAATCCTACGTTGAGACGACCTATTCGGACCCGGCGACCGGCCGGGTCAGGAGCCGCATCCGCTGGTTGACGGCGAAGCCGGATTTGGCGCACGTCATCGACATCTTCTTTTACGACAAGGCCGGCCGCGTCGTGCAGGATTTCACCGCCACCTATTTGATGGATTTCCGCAACGCGCCGGTGCAGACCCTCATCAACCTGCACTACTACGACGGCGAACTGCACGCGTTTCGCCAGTTCGACGCGTCCGGCAACCGGATTTACGAGGCCTGCCGCGGCCGGCATTTCGACAAGCCCGTCGACATCGGCCTCGACGAGGGCGAGATTCCGCCGTCGCCGGCGGATGTGGCACCGGAGCTCTACCTCACCTGCTTCGGCTTTCTTCCCACCGATGCCGGCAAATACCTGCATCCTGCTTCCCTGGTGCCGGGGATCGGCGACCGCGCCGCCACCGACGCTGTCGGCCACGGCATCGATCACAAGCTGGCGCAACTGGAAGCGCAAATCGCTCTCAAACCGGAAGATCCCAAACTCTACATCGAGCGCGGCAAGGTCAATTTCGTCCTCAACCGTTTCGACGAGGCGGTCGCCGACTTTACCAAGGCCACCGTGCTGGACCCCAGCAAAGACGCCGCCTATTTCGGGCGCGGGCTGGCGCTCGGCCGGGCCGGCCAGCTCAGCGACGGCATCGCTGACTTGACGATTTATATCGAGCGCAACCCGAAGAGTTCCGTCGCCTATACCAAGCGCGGCGTGCGCCATATCTGGAACCGGGACTTCGCCGCCGCCAGGCGTGACCTGGAGCGCGCCGTCGCGCTCGACGACAACAACGCCGAAGCGCACGACGACTTGGGCGTGGTGCTGGCGCAGACCGGCAATCCGGCCCAGGCGATACCGCATTTCGAGAAGGCGCGCCGTCTCGATCCCGGCTACCAGAAGCCGCATCACAACCTGGCCATGGCGCTCTACATGGTCGGCCACTTCGAGCCGGCGCTGGCCGCCGTCGACGCGGCGATCAAGCTGGACGAACGCGCGCGCGGCACGCTCATGCTCAAGGGAACGATCCTGGACGCGCTCGGCCGTACCGAGGAGGCCCGCGCCATCCGCGAGGCAGCCGAATTCCTGCCGGAAGGCAACTGGTCGGAACGGTCCGGGCTGTAATAACCTTCGGGTCCGCGCTCACCCGTGCCTAGGCAGGCGCTGGTCGACGGTCAATTGCTCCAGCTGCCGGCGCAATTCGATCACCCGGCGCGCGGTTTCATCGGGGATGCCGACGCCGGTCAGTACCATCTCGCCGAGTTGCAGGCTGGCCTCGACGATCTCCGGAATGACGTGACTGGCGCCGCGGTCGATCAGCCGTGCGGCATGGGCGGCATCCCGGGCACGGGCGTAGATCGGCAGCTCGGGCCAGTGGCGGCGAGCGACCCGCACCACGTGTTCGGCGATAAGGGGGTTGTCCATGGTCACCACCAGCGCGGCTGCGCCGTCGGCGCCGAATTTCTGCAAAAGCTCCGCCCTGCTGGCGTCGCCGAAATAGACGCCCATGCCGGTGCGCCGGAAGCGGCCGACCATGGCGGCATCGTTGTCGAGCCCGACGTGGGGAATTTCGAGGCTATCGAGTATCGAGCCCAGCATCTGGCCGACGCGGCCGTATCCGACGACGATGACGTGTCCGGTCAGGCCGACGGGGATGTCGGCGTCGCGCCGGCTGCCGCCGGCTTCCCGCGCCTCCAGCGCGCGCGCCAGCCGGCGCGCCACATGCGCGATCGGCGGTGTCGACATCATGGTCAGGCTGGCGACGATCAGCATGAACTGGGCGGTGTCGTTCGGCATCAGGCCGACCGCCAGCGCCATGCCGATGGCGACGAAAGCGAACTCGCCGGCCTGGCCGAGCAGCAGCCCGGCCTCCAGTGCCACCGGGCGCGGTTCCCCAAACAGTCGCGTCAGCGCGTAGACGATGGGTGATTTGACCAAATACAATCCGGCCACCGAGGCGATCAGCCAGACCGGATCCGCAGCGACTTGGGCGACATCGATGCTCATGCCGATGGAGACGAAGAACAGGCCGAGCAACAGGCCCTTGAACGGTTCGATGTCGACGGCGATCTCGTGCCGGTATTCGGTTTCGGCCAACAACAGTCCGGCGAGAAAAGCACCGAGTGCCATGGACAAGCCGAAATGCTCCGTGGTCCAGGCCGTGCCGAGCACGATGAGCAGGACCAGTGCCACGAACATCTCGCGGCTGGCGGTGTTGCCGACGAACCGGAAAACCGGACGGATTGCCAGTCGACCGACGACGTAAATGGCGGCGGCCGCGACCAGTGCCTCGCCCATGGCACGGCCGAATGCGGTCAGGACCGACGTGTCGCCTTGCTGGCCGAGTACACCGATCAGAAACAGCACCGGCAGCACCGCCAGGTCCTGGCAGAGCAAGATGGCGAAACTGGTTTGCCCCGTTGCCGTGCCGAGCCTGCGATTCTCGGCCAGCAGCTGCATGACGATCGCCGTCGACGAAAGCGCGAAGCTGGCGCCGAGCACGATCGATATGGCAATCGGATTTCCGAACGACCAGGCGATCGCCGCGATCACGGATCCGGAAACGAGGATTTGCGCCGTGCCGAGGCCGAACACCCGTCGGCGCATGGCCCACAAGCGGTCCAGCGAAAGCTCGAGCCCGATCATGAACAACAGAAAGACGACGCCCATCTCGGCCAGGACACGCACTCCCTGGGGATCGCCGATCATCATCATGCCGAGCCAGGGGGCGGCATCGGAGAAGCGCACCAGTCCGTATGGGCCGATCGCCATGCCGACGATCAGAAACCCGAATACCGGGCTGATTTTCAGTCTCCGTACCAGTGGCACGATGATACCGGCGGCGAAAAGGAAAACGACGATCTCGCGCAGATCGAGTGTTTCATTGTGCATGGCTTGGCCCTGTACCGACGCTGTTCCCTCAATGTTTAGCCCAGCAGGCGAGGCAGCGAAACAGCAAGGCGCACCGAGCCCGCCAGCGCGAGAACGCACGGGAATTTTCCCGGACGGCATTTTGGCCTATGGTAGGCGTTGTCGACCGAGTTGGCGGACCGCCGGGGGGACCCTTGAGCCAGGATCTGTTCGAACACGAGGAACGCATTCTGGCCGAAGCGCGGGACCGTGCCGACGCCGGCGATGCCGTGCTGGTCAAGGAATACGCCAAGCTGCTCAAGACCGTACGCCGGTTGGTGCGCATCAATGACCGCAACGAAGAGGCGCTACGCGGCGCCAACCGCAAGGTCCAGGAAGTCTTGGACGAATTGCGCCAAGCCCAGGCGGAGCTCGTCGAAACCGAGAAGCTGGCGGCGCTCGGCGGCCTGGTCGCCGGCGTCGCGCACGAGGTCAACACCCCGGTCGGCGTGATCGTCACCGGCGCTTCGGCGTTATCCGGCTCGGCGCGCCAGCTGCAGTCCGAGTTCGATCAGGGCAAGGCCAAGAAATCGACCGTGCGCCGGTTTCTCGAACGCGTGTCGGAGACGGCGATGCTGATCGAGAAGAACGCGACCCGTGCCGCCGGCCTGATCGAAAGCTTTAAGACCATCGCCGTCGACCGCACCAGCGGCTCGCGCCGGCGCTTTGACCTGGCCGATTACGTCGCCGACGTCTGCGCCAGCCTATCGCCGGAGATCGACCGTACCCCGCACCAGCTCGCCATATCGGGTGAGCCCGGTATCGTTTGCGACGGGTTTCCGGGCGCGCTGTCGCAGGTCGTCACCAATCTCCTGATCAACGCGCTCCGTCACGGCTTTCCGGACGGCCGCGCCGGGCGGATCGACATCGCCGTTGGCCGCGAAGGCGATGACGCCTGGCTCAGTTGCGCCGATGACGGCGTCGGCATCGGCGCGGAAATGCGCAGCCGCATCTTCGAGCCGTTCTATACCACCGCGCGCGATCGTGGCGGCAGCGGCCTCGGCCTTTACGTGGTCCGCAACATCGTCACCTCGACGCTCGGCGGACACATCGAGGTGTCTGCGCAGCCCGGTGGCGGCACGCGGTTCGACGTCACCTTCCCATTGGTGGCGCCGGACAATCCCGACAACGAAGGGAAACCAGAGACATGATCGATGATGACGATGACGAACTGCTGGACGACGATGACGAAATCGCCGCAACGGATGCGCCGGCCTGGGTCATGCTGGTGGTCGACGACGAGCCGGACGTCCATGCGGTCACCCGCGTGGCGCTGGCCGATCTTGTGTACCAGGGCAAGACGCTCGAAATCCTGAGCGCGGCGTCGGCGGCGGAGGCGCGGGAAATTCTGGCCGAGCGTCCGGACATCGCCGTCATCCTGCTCGACGTCGTCATGGAAACCGACCACGCCGGGCTCGATCTGGCGCGCGACATCCGCCAGGACATGGGGCTGACCGATGTACGCATCGTGCTCAGGACCGGACAGCCCGGCCAGGCACCGGAGCGCGAGGTGATACTCGCTTTCGACATCAACGACTACAAGGCGAAGACGGAACTTGCCGCCGACCGGCTCTATAGCGCCGTCATCACGGCGCTCCGCGGTTACGCCGATATCCTGGAGCTCGAGCGCATGCGCGGCCAGGCCTACAACTTGCTGTCAGGGCAGATCGAGCTGCTGTCGCTGGCGCTCTCGCTGGTGCGTGAGCCCATGGCGCATGTCGATCGGGACGGCACTGTCACGGTGGCCAACGATCCCTTCGTCGCGCTGGCCGGCGACGCCGCCGGCGAGGCGATTGGCGATGTGCTGCCCGGGTTCGACCCGGCCGCCGAAACCCATGCAATTGCCGGCAAGGCATATGCGCTCGATGCTGTCGGCGATGACGAGGGCGGCTTCGTCGTGCTGCTCAGGCCGGCGGAAGGCGGCGCATGACACTGCGCCAACGTCCGGTTGTCGTCGGTCCGCGGCAGGCTCAGGGCCGCCGCTACGACGTGCTGGTCGTCGATCGGGACGCGCACATGCGCATCCTGGTGCTCGGTATCTTGAAGGGAATGGACCTGAACGGCCTATCCGGCGTCAGCAACATGGCCGATACCATGGATCACCTCAACAAGACGCCGCCGCGCGTAATCGTGGTCAATTTCGCGTTGCCGGGCCTCACCGGCGTAAATCTGTTACACGCACTCCGCTGGGGCGCCGACAGTCCGGCGCGGGAGCTGCCGTTTTTGCTCTATGGTGCCAATCTGGAACGGTCCGACATCATCGCTGCGCGCGACGCCGGGGTCAGCGAACTGATGACCGCGCCCTTGACCGGCCAGGGTATCCACGCCCGCATCAAAGCGATGATCGAACGTCCGCGGCCGTTCGTGATGACGCCGCGTTTCATTGGTCCGAGCCGGCGGCGGCGCCAGCATCCGTTCGCCGGAAACGACCGGCGCAACCCCGATGCCGTGGCCGCCGTGCCTGGGCTGACGCACACGTTCGATCAGATCGCTAAGCAACCCATGCCGGTCATCGCCGATCGTGCCCGGCAGGCCACCTCCGTCGGCATGGTCGCCCCCGGCCAGATCACCACCGCCGACATTTCGACCAAGGCCGGCGCCACGGTCATCGCCAAGGGCACCGTGCTGTCGGCCCAGATGGTGGTCAAGCTCCGCGATATGGTGACGGCCGGCCTTCTCGCCGCGTCGCTGCCGGTCTCGGCGGTCGGCGTCGAGGGCTGAGCGGCCCTAGGAGAGCTTCCGCCGGCACATGTCGATGAAATGGGCGTAGGCCTTCTCGGCGGCAGCCTTGTTGTAGACGTCGCGGAGCGGGAAACAGAAGCCGTGCTCGGTGCCGGGATGGATGTCCATCACGTAATCGGTACCGGCGGCATCCAGCGCCGCCCTCAAGGTCGGGATCACGTATGAGGGCACGGTCGAGTCGGTCTCGGCGAACCCATAATAGATCTCGCCCTTGATCTCGCCCACGCGGAGATGTGGCGAGTCGTTCTTGGCGGTGACGATACCGACGCCGTAGAGCGAGGCCGATGCGGCGAAGGTGCCGGCGAATTCGGCCGCCGCCGTGGTAACGATGCGTCCGCTCATGCAATAGCCGATGCAGGCCTTCGGTCCCGGCTTCACATGGGGCTGCTTGGCCATGTAGTCGAGCAGGAGGCGGGTGTCGTCCATCACCATGGCGTTCGAAAGCTCGGCCATGATGGCGTGCCAGACGGTGCGCGAAAACTGGTTGCGGCGCGGGAAGCGGATGATGCCGAAGCGGTAGAACAGATCCGGCAAAATGACGTAGTAGCCCTCGGCGGCCATGCGCCGGGCCATGTCGTACAGTTCTTCGCGGATCGCCGGCGCGTCCATGTAGAAGACGATGGCCGGGAACGGGCCTTTGCCCTCGGGCCAGCATGTGAAGGTCGCCATCGGCCCATCCGGCGTTTCGATATCGACGTGAAGCTCGTTCATGTGACGCTCCCGATCAGACGGCCAAGGCCATGCCGTCTCGGCCCGGATCGGCGCCGCCATCCCAGCCGTTCTCGGTCAGCCGGACCGCGTGCACGCCGGCGAAGTGATAGCTGAGATAGGTCCGCCGTACCGGATAGCCCATGGCTTTCAACTCGGCCTCGACCGAACGCAGGATGCGGTTCGAGACGTCGATGGTATTCGATGTGGTGCAGAAGCGCGGCGCCGAGACCGCCTGTTGCGCGTCCATGCCGAAATCGACGGCGTTGAGGATCGCCTGCAGCACGCCCATGGTGATGAACGTGCCGCCCGGTGCGCCGACGACGAAGAAGGGCTTGTCGTCCTTGAACAGGATGGTCGGGCACATCGCCGAGAAGCGAGATTTGCCGGGCGCCAGGGAGTCGGCATTGCCGGGCCTGGGGTCGAACACCGCCATGCAACCGTTGTACATGAAGCCGAGCCCGTCGCTGACGACGCCGGACGGCATGCCGAGCGAATGCGTCATTGAGACGCAGTTGCCGTACTCGTCGACCACGGTGACCTGGGTGGTGTCCTTCGATTCGGTGGCCTTGGGGCCGAGACGCGGGACATTCGTCTTGACGCCCGACTTGATCTTGTCGGCCATCTCCTTGGCGTAGGCCTTGTCGATCAGCTTGGCCACCGGGACGTCGACGAAACGCGGATCGCCCAGATGCTTGTCCTTGTCGACGGTGGCGATCTTCATGGCCTCCGATACGGTGGCGATGTACTGGGCCGAGTCGTGGCCCATGGCCTTGAGGTCGAAATTCTCGAGAATGTTGAGCATCTCTAGCACCATGGTGCCGCCGCCCGGCGGCGGGTTGGTCGCCACCTTGTAGCCGCGGTATTCGCCCCAGATCGGCTGGGTTTCCTCCGGCCGGGCCTGGGCCAGGTCGGCCATGGTGATGAGGCCGCCGTTCTTCTCCATGTCGGCAACGATGTCGCGCGCGATGCCACCGGTGTAGAAGTCGTCGACGCCGTGTTCGGCGATACGCCGATAGGTATTGGCCATGTCCGGGTTGGGATGGATTTCACCGGGTTTTCTGAGACTGCCGTCCGGTTTGAAGTAGATCTTCCGGGTCGCCTCGCAGCAGTTGAACTTGTCGATCGTCGGCACCCGGCCGGCGGCCTCGACGACGTTCCAGAAGTAGCTTACGTGCGGGCGCACCATGAAGCCTTCGGCATACTCGATGGCTGGCTTGATCAACTCCGAGATGGTCATGGTGCCGAAGCGCTCGAGCGCGGTGGCATAGGCGCGAAGCGACATCGGCGTGGTGATCGACTGATAGCCGACCTCGTTGACCCGGCCCTTGAGGATGAAGCCGAAGCCGTCCTCGGCCTCGCCCTCGATCAGGTCCTGCCACATGTCCGGTTTGACCGACAACGGCGCGCGGCCGTGGAAGTCGAGCAGCAGATGCTTGCCCAGCTTGGGGAGATAGAGGTGCATGGAGCCGAACCCGGCGATGCCGCACATCTGTGGATCCACCGCTGTCTGCACCAGCGCGCAGGCAATGGCCGCATCGATGGCGTTGCCGCCGGCCTTGAGCGCATTGGCCCCGGCTTCGGCAGCTTCGGGTTGCGGTGCGCTGATGATTCCGTGGGTCATGTGTTCTCCCCCGTTCGGTTGTGGTTGTTGGCGGCGCTCAGTGCTTGTAGCTCGGGTCTTCCGCGTCGAGCATGCGGCGGAAAGCGGCCCAGGAGGTATCGATCGAACGCTGGTTGTCGCCGGCGCGGTCGAACTGCTGAGCGGTCCGCTCGCAGACCTCTTCGGAGGGCATGGAGACCGCGCCGCCAGCCTGTGCCGCGATTTGCAGTTCGCAGGCGCGCTGCAAGGACCGCATCAGCGCGAACGCCTCGGCAACCGAGCGGCCGACGGTCAAGAGCCCGTGATTGCGAAGGATCATCGAATGATGGCGGCCCAGGTCCGCGATCAGGCGCTCGCGTTCCTCCAGGTCGTCGGCGATACCTTCGTAGTCGTGGTAGGCGAGGCGGTTGTAAAAGCGGAGCGAGGTTTGCGCCAAGGGCAGCAGGCCGTCCGGCTGCGCCGAGACCGCCATGCCGGCGACGGTATGGGTGTGCATGACGCAGCGTGCGTCGGGCCTGGCCATGAGCACGGCCGAATGGATGGTATAGCCGGCATCGATGATGTCCGCGTCCTCGCCGAGCGCGCCGCCGTCGATGATGGTGCCGTCCAGGTCGACCTTGACGAAACTCGACGCCGATATCTCGCGGAACATGTAGCCGTAGGGATTGATCAGGAAATGGTTGTCGGCACCCGGCACGCGCGCGGAGTTATGGGTGAAGATACCGTCGTCCCAGCCGTAGCGGTAGAACAGGCGGTAACAGGCGGCAAGATCTTCGCGCAGCGACCATTCGGCCGGGCTTACACGGGCGCGGACTTCGCTGTCCGCCGGTTGGGTAGCAGCGTCCATGACCATCGTTCCTTTTCCAATGCCGAAGAAACCGGCGGGCGGGAGTCAGGGCAGAATTCTGCCTCTCCCGCCCTGGCATGGCAAGATGGTCGGACTGTGGTCCAGCGCGGTTTAGGCGAAATTGAGGAGACGGCGGGTCATGGCATGGCGCATGGTCCTGCGGACGATGGCGAAACGCCAATCCGCGTCCATGCGGCGCTCGTTCCGCTTGCGCCGTTCCTGCGAGCCCCATTCCTCGGTGCTGCGTTGCCGGCGCGATTCATGGCGGCGGTCGTCACGATACGGCTTTTCCACGCGGTAATCGGTATCGCGGGTTTCGAATTCTCCGAACATTTTGTCAACTCCTGTTCTCGGGTTAACATTTGGCCCTGTTGCGCCTACATGTTGTCGTAAGGTACGTACCCTTACAGTGATGCACGTCACAGCCCACCAAGGATTTGTGCCGAAAGACTTCCGAACAGAGGGGCCATGAGCGAGCACCATTCCTATAACATCGACCCAGCGCTTCAGCCCGACCCGGGCACATGTGCCTTCGATCTCGAGCGCGCACTCGCCTCGGTGGTCGGGTTGCAGAGCAAAGTGCCCGATAACGCCTATACGGTGCAGGCGCTGGGGGCCGAGCGTGCCGGCCACGCCGTCGCCATCAACGACTCAGGCCTGGTGGTGACGATCGGCTATCTGATCGTCGAGGCGGAGACGGTCTGGCTGTTCGACCACACCGGCAGCGCCGTGCCCGGCCACGTCACCGGTTACGATCAGGATACCGGTTTTGGCCTGGTGCAGGCGCTCGGCAAACTAAACGCGCCTGGTATCCCCATCGGCACCACCAAGTCCGTGCATGTCGGTGACCCGGTCATCTTCGCCGGCCATGGTGGGCGGACCAATGCGTTGAGCGCGGTGGTCGCCGACAAGCGCGAGTTCGCCGGCTATTGGGAGTATTTGCTCGAAGAGGCGCTGTTCACCGAACCGCCGCATCCGTTCTGGGGCGGCGGCGCGCTGATCGACACCGGCGGCCGGCTGGTCGGTATCGGCTCGCTGTTCGTGCAGAAGAACCCCGGCGAAGTCGGCTCCTTCGACGGCAACATGGTGGTGCCGATCGATATTCTGACACCGATCATCGACGACCTGCAGCGCTTCGGCCGTGTCCAGCGCCCGCCCAGGCCCTGGATCGGCGCTTTGTCGACCGAGGCCGAGGACCGTGTCGTCGTCGTCAACACCTGGGATGGCGGACCCGCCGACCAGGCCGGATTGCGCGCAGGCGATCTGGTACTCGCCGTTGCCGGCCACCCAGTAGCCTCGCTGGCACAGTTCTACCGCCGCCTCTGGGCGCTCGGCGAAGCCGGCGTCGACGTGCCCCTCGACATCGTGCGCAGCGGACGTTTGGCCGAGGTCACCATCGAGTCGGCCGACCGCGCGCAATTCTACCTTGCACCGAAGCTCCATTGACGGCGGACGCCATCCGGGTCGCGCTGCCGGATGCCGAGGTGCGCCTTTACCGGGAAACCTTCGCACCGCCACGCGCGGCGAATTTGTTCGGCCGGCTCCGTGCCGAACTCGACTGGCAGTCCTCTGAGATCGTGCTGTTTGGGCGCAAGGTGGCATCGCCTCGGCTGAGTGCCTGGTATGGCGACGCCGCCTATACCTATTCCGGCCTGACCTGGCTGGCCCGCCCGATGCCCGAAGTCCTTTCCGAGATCCGCCGCGTCGTCGAAAAACTTGCCGGGCAGCCGTTCAACACGGTCCTCGCCAATCTCTATCGGTCGGGCAGCGACTCGATGGGATGGCATGCCGACGACGAGCCCGAACTGGGCCCCGATCCGGTGATCGCGTCGGTGGTGTTCGGCGAGACGCGGCGCTTTATTTTTCGTCGCAAAAAGGACAAGGCGCAAAAGCTCGAAGTCGACTTCATGGGCGGCGACGTCCTGGTAATGGGGAAGGGTACGCAGCGCCACTGGCTGCATGCAGTGCCGAAATCGGCGCGGCCGGTGGGCGAGCGCATCAACCTGACCTTTCGCCGGATCGCGCCGGGCGCCGAACCGCTCTAGTCGTCGGCGCCGGTTTTGGTCGACCAGAACGGCGCTGCCGCGACGAAGGCATCCCAATCGGCGAGCAGTACCGGTTCGATGCCGTGGAGCGCGCGCGCATGCCAGCCGCGAACTTGGCCGGCGGCGAGGTGGACGAGACGGTCGGATTTGGCATTGCCGCCCTTGCCAGTGAGCAGCCCGGTCAGCCGTTCGGCCTGGGCGAGGTCGTTGACCAGGCCGAATTGGTCCTGCAGCTCGCGCAGCGCGGCGATGAACGGCTTGGTCTTCTTTTCCGGACAGGCGCGGCGCAGGAAATCGACGGCATAACGCAGCTTCTTCAGCCGGATTCGCAACGCATGTCGTTCTTCCAGGGTCTGGTCGCGAAGGTTGCGCCCGGCCTTGACCAGTTTGCGGTAGGGCCGACGCAGGATGTCGTCGGCGGTGGCACCGAGCGGCTGCAGCAGCGGGTCGCTGGCGTCGACCGGGCCGGCCAGCCAGCCGTCGAGCGCGATGAAGGCGGTCAGCCGGAAAGTAAGCTTGGCGTAGCGCTCGCTGGCGAGAGTCTCCCGCACCCGCTCGTAGGCTCCCGCGCGCGCCGCCTCGGCGCGTCGCCTGAGCGCGTCGACGGCCTCGGCGTCGATGCCTTGGCCGGCCATCGACGCCAGCGTCTCGCCGATGAACACGTCCCAGTCGCGTGCCGGACCCAATTGTCCACCCAGCCACTTCAGGTCTTCCGCCATCCAGCCGACGTTTGCGGGCCTGAGATAGGGGTCGAAGATCTTCAGCGCCGAGCGCAGCCGGCGGATCGAGACCCGCATCTGGTGCACGCCTTCGGGGTCGTCGCCGGCCTGGCAGGCGTCCTCGTTGGCGACGATGTTGCTGATGCAGGCGGTGAAAATGCCGTTCAGCGCGTCGTGCACCGACTCGTCGGCATGCAGTTCGAACTTGGAGAGATGGCGTGCGCCGATGCCGTTGCCTGAAAGCAGGCGGTAGCCTCGTGCCGCCTTGGTCACGGCCGACATCGCCAGCGGGCAACGGTCGTGGATTTCGGCGGCCAGCGTGAAGAACCCGGTGATGTCGCCTTCCTTCAGCTCGATCTCGCATTCACAGAAATGCTCGACCTCGCCGCCGGCCCGGACGACGGCGCGGTCGGCGGCGGCCTCGATCACGATTTCGGGGCCGAGCGGAGAGGGCCGGCGGATTATCAGCGTATGGCGTTCGGTCTCGACCTCGACGACCGGTGCGATATCGCGCGGCCGAACGCCATTGAGCGCGGCCTTCGCCGCGGCCGGCAGCACGGAGAAATCGAGCGCCGGCCCGGCGACCGGGAACTCCCATTCGTCGCGGTCCATGAGGCCGCCGTTGGCGCGCGTCTCGGTCTTTACGGTCTGGATGAACTTGCCCTTGGCGCGGCGCATCCTGACGCTAATCCCGCGACCTCTGAGGCCGTGGTCGGCGGTGTCGAAATAGC
This sequence comes from Rhodospirillaceae bacterium, assembly GCA_038152725.1. GTDB lineage: Bacteria > Pseudomonadota > Alphaproteobacteria > Rhodospirillales > Casp-alpha2 > TMED8. The sequence goes on along the minus strand of JAYOXJ010000010.1, from coordinate 8,673 downwards.
TGTTGGAGAGTTCCGCCCGCGCCCATTTCGTGCCGGCACCGGCGACAGCGGAAACGGCTTCCCGGAATCGCTCCAGGTCCTCGGGCCGTGCCTTGAACTTGATCTCGTACTCGCGTTCCCGCCGATTGTCATTCATCGGCCCGCTCCATTTTTCCGGGATCGCCCGTGCCCCGTCTTGGTCGTCTTACGGGTATTGCTGGACAGGCTTCGCCTTTGGATTTTCAGAAACCATCTTCGGGATTATCGGGGGTTTGGCAAAAAAAACAATTGAAAGACGCACATGGTGCGCATATATTACGCACATATTGCGCATCACGCACGTGTCCGAGACCGTGTGGCACAGAAAGTCAGGAGATACCGCGATGATGTTGAACCAACTGATATTGGCACGGGGCTACGTATTGGCACCCATGCTGCCTTCGTCCGACACTGCCGGAAAGCCCAAGACCAAGACGTCGAAAAGCCTCCGCGCCAGGATCGCGGACGTCCTCAAGCGCTGTTTTTCCGTCAGGCAGCGCTAGCCGAGGTCGAGCGGATAGATCGGCCGGCGTACGTTGCGGTAGGGCAGTTCCTTGTAGTTCCTCGACGTCAGGCCGCCGCCGCCGTCGACCAGGATGACCTCTTCGGCGATCGGCTGGAAGGCGGCGCGAAAATGGTGCGCTGATTTGACCGCGACCACGTTTTTCAGCAGCGGATTGACGCGGGCGTGACCGAAGAACATGCGGTCGTAGACCTGGAACCGTCCGGACGTCACCACAACGTCGATGCCGTCGATGGTGACCACGGCGGTGGTTCCCATTTCGACCTTGAGGCCTGCCGTCATCGGCCCTTCCATGCGGAAGCGCCCGTCGGTCAACGCCTTGACCCGGCCGCGCACCTCGAGTGGTTCGCTTAAATTGCGATCGGAGCGTCCGCCCAGCTGCAGATAGACGATGGCGCCGAGGCCGTTGTCGCGGCAGATCGCGGCCGAGGCCGGATCGAAAATGGTGGCGAAGGCGGCGTTCTCGAGACTGGCGTCGAGCATGCCCTTCAGTAACCGCGTCGCGTCGCCGTAGCCGCCGCCGCCCGGATTGTCGGCGAAATCGGCGAGCACCACCGGTTTGTTCGACGGCCGCCGAGCCTTGACCTTGGCCATGGCGGTGGCGATGTCGACGGTTTCGACGGTGGTGATATGGCGTTTCTCCCAGATCTCCTGGATCAGCTTCTCCGCCAGCGCACCGTGCTTCTCGCCATGCCCCCCGCCGGCACTGTCGCCGACGATCATCGCTGTCGGCCCGGCGTCTTGAATGTCGGCCCATGGAAAACCGGCGCAGATGCCGGCCGCCAGTACGCCCGGCTTGTGCAGCATCTTGTCGGCGCTCGCCAGCACCTCGGTCATCGGCCCCGGCACCGTGGTGCGGCCGTGGTCGGCGCCGTCGAGCATGGCACCGCGGCGCAACGTAATGAACGGCTTGATGCGTCCGGCCAGCGTGCGTTTCACCAGTTCCGCCGCCCGCGTCGCAACCTCGTACTGATCGATAT